>NZ_QUML01000027.1:0-74241 GCF_010907025.1 Rhodopseudomonas sp. BR0G17
ACCACCCCCGCCGCCGCCGGCTCCACCGCCGCCACCACCGCCTTGGGCCATCACTTGGCTGGCGCCAAGCGCCAGCACTGCAAGCACGGCCATCGCTGTCGTCGTCTTCCGCATCATCGTCGCTCCTGTCATTGTTCTGATTGCTGAGTTTTCGCAAAGGCCAACGGAGCTTCAGAGACGCCGTTCCTAACTAACCAGTCGCGTCTTCAGGTCGCGGCGTTCCAGCCCAACAACAGGAACAACCGACCATGTTCGGCTTTTCCCCTCGCCATCAACGACGAGGAACTGCAGATGAAAGCTCTGACCTGGCACGGCAAGAACGACATCCGCTGCGAGAGCGTGCCGGATCCTAAAATCGAACACGGCCGCGATGCGATCATCAAAGTGACGGCCTGCGCGATCTGCGGTTCGGACCTGCACCTGATGGACGGAATCATGCCGTCGATGCAGAGCGGTGACGTGCTCGGCCACGAGACCATGGGTGAAGTCGTCGAGGTCGGTTCCGAGAATACCAAGCTCAAGGTCGGCGATCGGGTGGTGGTCCCGTTCACCATCTCCTGCGGCGAATGCTTCTTCTGCCAGCGCGGCTTCTATTCAGGCTGCGAGCGATCGAATCCCAACGCCAAGGCGGCTGAGAAGATGTGGGGCCATTCGCCCGCTGGCCTGTTCGGTTACTCGCATATGCTCGGCGGCTATGCCGGTGGTCAGGCCGAGTATCTGCGCGTGCCGTATGCCGACGTCGGTCCGATCAAAGTGCCCGATGGTCTGACCGACGAACAGGTTCTGTTCCTGTCCGATATCTTCCCGACCGGTTTCATGGCAGCGGACTTCTGCAATCTCAAAGGTGGTGAAACCGTAGCAGTGTGGGGCTGCGGCCCTGTCGGCCAGATGGCGATCAAGAGCGCCTTCCTGCTCGGCGCCGAACGCGTGATCGCGATCGACACAGTGCCGGAGCGCATGGAGATGGCGCGACAATCCGGCGCGATCGTCATCAACTTCATGGACGACGACGTCTACGACAAGATCCAGGATCTCACCAACGGCCGCGGTGCCGATGCGTGCATCGACGCGGTCGGAACCGAAGCCGCCGCAATGGCGAGCTTCGACTCGATGGTCGACCGCGTGAAGATGGCCACCTTCATGGGCACGGACCGGCCGCACGTGTTGCGCCAAGCGATCCACTGCTGCCGAAACTTCGGCACAGTGTCGATCGTCGGCGTTTATGGGGGACTGCTCGACAAGATCCCGATGGGTTCGGCGATCAACCGCGGCCTGACGATGCGGATGGCGCAGACTCCGGTGCAGCATTATCTGCCGCAACTGCTCGGCCGCATCCAAAAGGGCGAGATCGATCCCTCGTTCGTGATCACCCACCGCGCCACGCTGGAAGAAGGCCCGGAACTCTACAAGACCTTCCGAGACAAGAAGGAGGGCTGCATCAAGGTGGTGATGAAACCAAGCTGAGCGGGCTCAGCCACTAACCGACATGCAACGACTTCATCATGGCCGGGATCGCCCCGGCCATCGTCGGTCTTGGGGGACCGAGTGCCATCAATGCAGGGCAACCAACGCAAATGGCCGGGCTGAGCCCGGCCACAGTCTTCCGATTTATCAGGAGTGCAAGCTCAGGCCGCCTGGGCCTGAACGTAGGATCGTGTGACGCTGTCGATATTCTGGTCGATCCACGCCGCCATGGCTTCTTCTTCCTTCAGCGACGCCTGCAGCAGCGGCTTGGCCGAACCGAAGCCGGCGATGTCGGCGAGCGCCAGCAGCGATTTGTAGGCGGCAATTTCGAAATGTTCGAAGGCATTGTTGGCGGAGGTGTTCTTCAGGATCTCGTCGGGCATCACGGTGTGAGCCAGCGCCGCCATGTTGCCCATGAACGACTGCGTGGTGTCCTTCAGCATCGAGGCGCTTTCGCCGCAGGCGGACAGGCACTCGTCGAGCCGCTTGAGCTGGCCTTCGGTTTCCTGCAAATGCTGCTGCACCCGCGCCTTCACTTCCGGATAGTCGTCGAGCCGTTCGGACTGCCGCTCCATCATCTCCCGCGCCTGGGTCTCCATGGCGTGGGCGTTGCGCAGCCCGGTAACAAAGATCTCACGTGCGTCCTGAGCCATTCTTCAGTCTCCAGTTGAAATGATCGCGCGTTCAACGTGGCCGGATGTGCACCGTTCCTATCGGAACTAGGCCTTCGTCTGCGTCAAAACTTCCAGAGATCGAACAACATTTCCCGACTGACGAGATCGATCTGCTGGCCGTATCGGGTGCGGTACATCGTCATCAGTGCGTCATGACCAGGGTCGGACGAGCTGCACAGCGCATCCTCGACCAGCACGACGCGAAAGCCGAGATCGACGGCATCGAGCACCGTCGCGAGTACGCAGACGTCGGTTTCGGCCCCAGAGACCACAACGGTACCAATGCCACGCTCGACCAGAAGCGATGCCAGAGGTGAATGCTTGAAGGCGGAGTACACCGGCTTGTCGATCACCTGCGCAGGCGGCACCAGGCGTTGCAACTCCGGCACTAGGTCGAGCTGTTCCGGCTCCAGATTGGGCCGCAAAGCGGCCTCCCAGCGCTGGTAGTAACGCTGCCACCGCCCCGGCCGCTGCTCCGGATGCTCGGGCGTGATGAAGCGGGTGAAGATCGTTGATCTCGCATAGTGGTTCGAGACATCCACGACCACCGGCAGGACGCGCTCCATCCACGGCGTCTCCCACACACCGCCGCGCGCGAAGATCCGCTGCATATCGACGCAGAGGTGGATGGCAGCCTCGATCGGCTCGGCCGGTGGCGGCTTGATCATGATGCGATCTGGCACGCTGTGCGCGGGCGCAGCTCCGTGATGGCCGCCAGGATCAGCGCAGCGATGCCGATCACGGCGCTGATCACCCCGAGGAGTGATAGCCAGAGGAAGATGCCAAGGGCGAGCATTGCAACGCCAAACACCAAGTCGAGCGCTAGATGCCACGGCATCGGCACTAGCCGCACGACGCCCCACTCGTAATCAGTGATCAGGCTGTAGGTGATTCCCGCGCAGCCCACCGCCGCGAATACCCAGCGCGGGCCGCCCTGCTCACCGGCCATGAACGGCAACGCCAGCACCAAAACCGACACCAGATAATCGATCGCGCCGTGAAGGCGGGTCGGGATCACACGCACGTCGCTCTCCATCGTGGATACGCAAAGAACCGTCGGCCTCCGGCCACGTTCCAATCCGGCGCCCAGGCTGAGTTGGAACGCTGCACGATCGGCATCGTTGGCGGGTGAACCTGATGGAGAGCGTACCGATGACTTCTGCCTCCCTGCAAATGACGCCAAGCGAATCCCGCCGGCTGGCCCGGTTCCTCGGATGGGTGTCGCTCGGCCTCGGCGCGGCGGAGGTGCTGGCGCCGCGTCGTCTCGCACGCGCGCTCGGCATGGAAGGCAACGAGCATCTGCTGCAGCTCTATGGCGCACGAGAGATCGCTTCAGGTGTCGCCATCCTCACCACCGAGTCGGCCGCATCGGTTTGGAGCCGGGTCGGCGGCGACGCGCTCGATGTCGGCACGCTGGCGCTACAGCTCCGCCGCGATAATCCGAAACGCGGCAACGTCGCGCTGGCCCTCGCGGCTGTCGGTGGCATCACCATGCTGGACTGGGCCTGCGCGCAGGCGCTGACCGACGATGCCCGGCGCCGCAATGGCCACGCCTCGGAGGCCACTTAGCTTGGCCGCGCGCCCCGACCACAACGACGGCACCGTCACAGTCCTGGTGTTCGCCGGCGGCCTCAGCCTCGCGGCGTATCACGGCGGCGCATTCGAGGCTTTCGCACAGCGAGCTCAGCCGTTGCACTGGCTCGCAGGCTCCTCAGCCGGCGCAATCACCGCCGCGCTGATCGCGGGCAATCCGCCGCCTCGTCGCATCGATGCCTTGCGCGAGTTCTGGAGTCTGACCCGCAGTGAACCCACTTGGTCGCCACTCCCGCATCTGGAAGGCTGGATCAGCGCGGTGACGGCACATCTGATCGGCGACCCGAACCACTTCCATCCGCGGTTGCCGGCACCGTTCGGCTTCCGGAGTCTTTACGATCTCGGACCGATGCGCCGCCGGCTCGCGCGGTTGATCGATTTCGGCCGCATCAATGGAGGCGACCTGCGGCTCTCGATCGCCGCCACCGACGTCTGCAGCGGAGACCCAGTGATTTTCGACTCCCACCGCGAGCCAATCGAGCTCGATCACCTGCTGGCCAGCTGTGGTTTCTTGCCGGAGTTCGCGCCGGTGACGATCGGCGTTCGGACACTGGTCGACGGCGGGCTGTCGCTGAATGCGCCGTTCGATCCGATCCTGGCCGAGTCCGTGGGGCCGCTGCGGCTGTTCGTGCTGGATCTGTATGCACGCGACGATCATCCGCCTGCCTCGCTGGAAGCGGCGCTCGAGCGCAAGAACGACCTGCTATTTGGCAATCAAACCTACCTGCGTTTGAAGGACAAGATCCGGATCAGGGCGCTCGAGCGCAGCGCCGCCGGGGCAGCGGAGTTCCAGGACGAGACTACCCTGTTGAGCTATCGCGCAGGCCCGAGCGAACCGGGGCCGGAGAAGAGCTTCAACTTCTCCCGGCGCGCTTTGGCGCAGCGGTGGCAGACCGGGTACGACGATATGGTGGCGGCGCTTGCACCCGGCATCCAAGCGATCGACGGTCTCCGCGTGATCCGACGTTCCGCCACACCTCCTCAGGCTGCCGCGCTGCAGCCGGCCGCGCAACTCCGTTGAGTTGTCGGCGAACATCGCACCGATGCCACCCGACCGCTGCCATCACGTCAACGCCGTGCATGGGCGCGATCTTGCTTGCTGCGCATGTCGGAAGGCGGGCGCGCCGTCAGGGTCAGGCGGGTATCTCCGCCCGCACATTGGTGATTGCCGCCACAAACCGCCCGGACATCCGCCGGATGCCCGTTTCAATCGCCTGTGTCACGGGCGCCTCAGCGCTTGGCGCTGCCGGGCTCCGCCATCTTGCGATGCTGGCTCGCCAGCACACCGGACGGGATCACGTTGGCCGCCGTGGTCTGCAGCTTGTTCTTCCATCCGCTGACGACATCGCCCTCACCACTCATCATCGCGTCGAACCCGATCCGGGCGACCTCGCCGGCATCGTCCTTGTCGGCAGTACCAACCGCCGTATCCAGCATGTCGGCACGGCGGAAGAACTCGGTGTCGGTGACCCCAGGCATCAGGCAGGTGACGGTCACCTTGGTGTCTTTCAGCTCGTCACGTAGCGCGAAGGAGAACGAGTTGAGGAACGACTTGGTGGCGTTGTAGATCGCCTGGAAGCTGCCCGGCGTGAAACCGGCGATCGAGCCGGTGATCAGGATCCTCCCCGCGTTCCGCCGGCGCATCTCGTTGCCGATACGGTGGACCAGCAGCACCGTGCCGGTGACGTTGGTGTCGATCACCTTGCGGGCTTGCTCGATGTCCTGATCGAGAAACGCGTGTCCGAGCCCGCGGCCGGCATTGGCAATCAACGCATCGACCGGCCGCCCGTTGGTCGCCTCCGCCAGCCGGTCGACGCCCTGCTGGGTCGACAGATCGGCCTGCACCGGCTCGACCGAGACGCCGGCAGCGCGCAGCTCGGCGGCAGCCTTTTCGATCTGCGGTTCATCCGCCGCGATCAGCAGATCGAAGCCGGCTTGGGCGCAGCATTTGGCGAGCTCGAAGCCGATGCCGGTGGAAGCTCCGGTGACGACGGCGAAGGGACGTTGTTCGGTCATGACATGCTCCGATGGTTTCGCGGTCAACCGGCGCCACTATCGCCCGTTCCTCGCCAGCAGTTCGGAACCAGCACAGCGGACGCCGCTTGTCGCGAAGGCAACCTGGAGCACATCGTCTTGGCGCGGATCTTGATCGGCACATCGGGATGGCACTATCAGTCGTGGCGCGGGCCGTTCTTTCCCGACGGCTTTCCGATCAAGCACCAGCTGCAGTACTACGCCAGCCAACTCGCCACTACCGAGCTCAACGGAGTGTTCTATCGCACCCCGACGCCAGCCGCCGTGCAGTCCTGGCACGACCAGACCGGCACAGACTTCGTGTTCGCCTGGAAGGCCTCGAAGTTCATCACGCATTGGAAACGGCTGTCGGAAAAATCCGCCAACAGCCTCGCGCTGATGGAAGACCGCCTGGCGCTACTCGGCGATAAGGTCGGCCCGATCCTGTTTCAATTGCCGCCGCAGTTCGAAATCGATACAGGCCGCCTACGCGACTTCTTGCCGATGCTGTCCGCGCGGCGACGTTACTCCTTCGAATTCCGCCACCCGAGCTGGTACACAGCGGAGGTGTTCAGACTGCTGCGCGGTGCCAACATCGCGCTGTGTCTTTCGGATCACCACGACGCGCCGGCGCCGTGGCGGCGCACCGCAGATTTCGTCTACATCCGTGGACATGGTCCGGGCGGCCGTTACAAAGGCCGCTATTCTGTCGCGGCCCTGGAACACTGGGCCAAGCGCGCCGCAGGCTGGAAGCGCGCGGGCCACGACGTGTATGTCTATTTCGACAATGACCAGAAAAGCGCAGCGCCGGGTGACGCGCTGCGGCTTCAGGCGATGGTGAAGGCACATCGGCTCTGAGTTTTCAGCCGAATACGCCCAGCAGCCAAGCAACGATGGCGATCAGCGGAACCACGGCAACCGCGATCATCAGCAGTGGCGCAGGTTCATTACCGGTGCGTTTGGCGTCGAGCTTGTCGTCTTCCATGGTGTCCCTAAGTGCCGAAACGGGCAGTTGTTCCTGTGGCGGAGCGAGTTCAGCAACCTCCAGGAACGCCCCCGATCGCCTCGCGTTCACGGCACAGGAGGATCAACCATGACCAAGCGACCACCAATTGCGCCGGACAATCGCAGCTAAGGGCCCGGGCGCCGATCCTGTTTCGGCGCCGCACGATGATCGCGGCGTCCGCGACGTCGATGCCGAGCGCGGCAAGCGCGACAACATCGAACAGAACACCCACAGCCAAGGCTATCGGCAAGATCGCTGATCGGCCTCACACATTGAGGAAGCCCACATGGCAAACCGTACTCGCCTGACGCATCCGACCGACACGCCGATCAACGGTCGCGAACCGTCGTTCAGTGAGGACGATATTGCTCGGGAAGAACTCGGCTCCACCACCGACGGCAGTCAGCGGGACGGCGATCGCATGACGCCGCAGCGTGCGAAAAAGACGCCACGGAACAACGATCCCGGCCACACGGCCTGAACCGTTCGTCTCAGTCGTACTGAGCCGCGCCGCATCGGCCGGTCAATATCGCTCTATATCCTATGATAAAGACCGCGGGGTCACGGCTCGCTACTCTGCGCTGCCGTGATCGTCAGTGAGAGTGAACCGCCGATGCGAACTGGCTTCGCATTCACCAATTTGGCCAATCGTCTCACCAGTCTTGCGGAGCTGTCCGACCAGGACCTCGAACTGCTTGCCAGCATGCCCGCCACCATTCGGCATCTCAAGCCGCACGAACGCCTCCGCCAAGGTGAACGCTCCGACGATTGTTGCGTCGTGCTGCAAGGCTATCTGTGCTGGCGCGAAGGCGACCGCGGAGATGCGTTGATCACGTCGATCCACGTGCCCGGCGACGTGCCGGACTTACACACGATCCTGGCGCCGAGCCGGCAGGCGACGCTGAATGCGCTCGGTCCCGCCGTGGTGGCGCTGGTGCCGCATGCCTTCTTCCGATCGATCGCGGTGCAGAGCCGCCAGATGGCGCATGCTCTGGCGATGCTGGCGCTCGCGGACGTCTCAGCGTTGCGAAACTGGGTGGTCAATCTCGGCGCCCGCGACTCGCTCACCCGTGTCACGCATTTGCTGTGCGAGATCGCCACGCGGCTGCAGGCGGTCGGCCAGGCGCGCGACTACTGCTTTCCTTCGCCGTTCACACAGTCGGATCTTGCCGCGGCTTGCGGCATCTCGGCGGTTCACGCCAACCGCATCATTCAGGATCTGCGCCACAGCGCTTGGTTGCAATGGCGATCGAAGACGATCACCATCACCAATTGGGATGCGCTCGTGCAAGTTTCCGGATTTACCCCGGACTATCTGCATCTGCGCCGCGTCCCGCACATCGAACGGTCCTGCGAAACCATCCCCCATCGGACCGCCGATCGCGGCGATCAGATCGCGACTCTTTAGACTAGCGCGCTTCATCGACGGTGCCGCATGTCTTCGGTCGGGTTTGCGGCCCAACCCCTGATACGCGCGTCGGGCAATCAAGCCAACGTCCTGCCCTTCTGCTATATCCTACGACTGCGGCGATTGCTCGGTGCGCGGATGGCGCTCGTGCAGCAGCTTGGCGAGCTCATTCCGCTGCTCCGGCGCGTTTCGCATCGCGATTTCGAAGATCGCCTCCTGCAGATCGCGCGGCAAGTCGCCCCACACTTCCAGCACTGCGCCGCCGAGCTGATCGCGGAACAGCGCCTCGCCGTTCTGTTGCTTCCTCTGCTCCTGCTGCGCGAGCTGCCGGTCGATCGTCTCTCGCGATCCTTCGGCCGGCTGTTTGTCGAGCAGGCTCTTGATGGTGTCCTCCATCGCAATCCTCCCTGGTGATGATCACCACCAATCAATGTCTGCATCCAACGTTCCCGATCAGCGGACGATCAGCAGGTGTTCAATTAGGAACGATGGTCCGGACGATCGGTTGGCCGACCAGCTGACGACGAGCCTCAATGCGGCTCGCGCCGGAATTCCCAGAGCTCGAAAGGACAACTCGATGTACTACCATGACAAGCGGCTGCAATATCCTGTCCGTGTCGAGAATCCCGATCCTCTTTTCGCCCGACAGCTTCAGCAGGCGATTGGCGGCATCGAGGGCGAGATCCGGGTTTGCTTGCAGTACTTCTTCCAAGCCTGGGGCGCACGCGCGCCCAACAACAAGTATCGCGACCTACTGCTCAATACCGCGACCGAGGAGATGGGGCATGTCGAGATGCTGGCGACCGCGGTCGCGCTGAACCTCGAAGATGCGCCGCTGAGCGCAAAGGAAGAAGGGGCCGCCGACAAGGTGGTCGGCGCGGTGATGGGGGGCGAAAGCACGCGCCAGGTACTCGAAGGCATGATGCAACGCCATCTGCTCTCGACCGGCCTCGCAGCCTTCCCGGCCAATTCCGACGGCGTGCCGTTCGACTGCTCGCACATCTACGCCAGCGGCAACATCGCCGCCGATATGTATTGCAACGTCGCCGCCGAAGCCACCGGGCGGACGCTGGCGGTGCGGCTGTTCAACTCCACCTCCGATCCCGGCATGCGGGACATGCTGCACTTCATGATCGCGCGCGACACCATGCATCAGCAACAATGGCTTGCGGTGATCGAGGAACTGGGCGGCACCGCGGCGCTGCCGATCCCGAACAGCTTCGATCAACGCCAGGAGCATCAGCGCTTCAGCTACTTCATGATGGGCACTTCGCGCGACGGCACGCCGCCGCCGGAGGGACGGTTCTCCACCGGCCCCTCGATGGACGGCCGCGGCGAGTTCTACGCCGGTCATTTCGAACCGCTGGGAGAAGAACCGGTGCTCGGCCCGGCCCGTCCACTCTCCGGCGCGCAGAGCGAACAGATCGACTCCAAGGCGCTTGCCGCTGAATGATCATGTGCCGATGAGCGCGGCGCCCCGCGCTCACCGGCTCATCCTCGTGAGTTCTATTGGATAGATCACATGAACGATCGAAGAAGGCGAGCTGGCAACCGCGACCTCGGCGGCAACCAGCGCATGATGCTGGTCGCGGCCGTCGTCGCCGCAGTGCTGTTTCTCGGCGTGCTTGGCTGGTCGTTTTTCGACAATCCACTCGGCCGCGCGCCCGGCAGTGCGGGCGGCTCGGCGGGCCGTGACGTCACTACGCTTCCCAGTAAGCAAGCACAGCGCTCCGGCGAAAGCACGGTCGGCAAAAACGACCCCGGCGGCCAGCCCGGCCCAGCGGGCGAGCGCCAGCGAGCGATCAAAGGTTCAGCCCAGCCGCTGTCGCTGTCGGACGATCAACGCCGCCAAGTCAGCGGCATCATCGCCGGCCAATCGGATCTGCAGCGCGCCGACCAGGCAAGGTTTGAATTGATGATCGGCGTCCTGGTCCCGACCAGATCACACTTAGCGATCTGCCGCCGGAGGTTACAGAGATCATGAACGGGTATTGGGGCGATCAGTGTCTGGTGGTGTCGGACCGGCTGGTGATCGTCGACCGGCAGACCCGCCGCATCGTGGCGCTGGTTCCGCTGGCTGCTTGATCGGGCATGCAGCGGATCACAAAACCGCTCCGCGCCCGTCAGTCGGCGCTGGGAGCCTCTTCGGGCGGGCGCCGCAATGCGCGCCGGCCAGCTGCTTCGAAGTCGCCGAGGGTGCGGCGCCCCTCGCGGGCGCAGGTCAGGATTGCTTCCGCCACCCGCGCCCGGACGGCGTGGTCCTCACCGTCAGGCAACGTCCCGCAAATCCGCTCAAGAGCGACCGTCATGTTGGCGACGGTCCGGCTGTCGAAATCGTCTTCGATCATCACTCTCTCGGCCGAAATGCGCTAGGTGGCTGGTGGAACGGACGCTGAGAAGAAGTCCACAGGATTGATTGGCAGCATAGTATCGGTCTCCGGCCAGCGTCTCTAACTTAGGTGAAACCCCGCCGACGCCAGAACCGAAGCTCAAGCAGCGATATGGCCAGGCACGCGAGGGAACCAATTCGCGAAGGGCGTGTTGCGATGCAGTCGTCCCGTGGTGTGAGCTTCCCGAGGATTTGTGCGACAACGCGCCATGGCGATGGTGTTCCGATGTGCTCATGCGGGTGATTGCAGGGGTCGAATTGATTGATAAATGTTAGAGCGCGGGTTTCGACATCGCCCTGATCGAGCCATTCGTAAAAGGTGTACCGATGGTTCACCCGTTTCTGCGTAAGCTCCGACACGGAGCACGACTGACCAAAGAGCACGAGGAGACCCTCCTCCGGCTGACGCAGGTGGCCCGCACCCTCGGCGCCCGCGAAGATGTCGTGCCGCTGGGCGGACAGCCGCGCTATCTGCCGCTGGTGGTCGACGGCTGGGCCTGCCGCTACACGACGCTGGAGAACGGCCGCCGCCAGATCATCTCGCTGTTCCTCCCCGGCGACCTTTGTGAGCCGTTCGGCGTGCTTCCCCGTTTCATGGACCATGCCATTGGCACGCTGACGCCTTGCGTGATTGCGCAGGTCCGCACGGATGCGATCCGTAGCGTGGCGCAGCTCAGCCCCCGGATCGAAGAAGCGCTGTGGTGGGACCTGCTGGTCGCGTCCGCGATCGAGCGCGAACACCTCGTCAGCCTCGGGCGCCGCAGCGCCACCGAACGGCTCGGCCACCTGTTCTGTGAGCTGCATCTACGGCTGGGGATGATCGGCCTCGTAGATGGCGACGAGCTCTCCTACGACATGCCGATCACCCAGGCCGATCTCGGCGATCTGCTCGGCTTGTCGATGGTGCATATCAACCGCTCGCTGCAAGAGTTGAGAAAAACCGGCATGATTTCACTGCGGGGTCGCCGCCTGACGATTCACAACCTCGAAGGCTTGCGCGAATTGTCGTTCTTCGACGACGGCTACCTGCATCTGTTCGGCCCGCTGTCGCTGCTGAATGCCGACAACCCCGACATCAGCCAGACTTCGCTGTGAGCATGCGCATGCCGATCGACGACACCAACAGCCGGATCGCTGAACTTGAAGCGGACAACCGCCGCCTGCGGCGCCTGCTGGACCAACGTGACGCCCCGGGCGAGCTGCGGCACCGCCTGCGCAGCACCATGGCCATGCTGCGCACGATCATCCGCAAGTCGGCCGGCGCCCGCCGCGATCTCGATTCCTATGTCGGTCATCTGGAGGACCGGCTTGACGCGCTGATGCGTGCCCAGGCCGTTGCCGACGAACAGGGCGCCATCGACTTCCACAAGCTCCTGGCCGACGAATTGCTGCACTATCAGGTCCGCGACGGCGAGCGCGCCACCTTCGCCGGGCCCGACCTGCATCTGCAGGCCCGCGCCGGCCAGGTGCTCGCTCTTGCCGTCCACGAACTGGCGGTGAACGCCGTCGAGCACGGCGCCCTCGGCGGTAACGGCAGCATCGCGATCTCCTGGACCGTCGACGGCGACGGCACAGCCCCGCTGCTGACCTTCGTCTGGAAAGAAACTGATACCGCGGCTGTTCCCCAGCCATCCCACAACGGCTTTGGCACCGAGGTGCTGACCCGCACGCTTGGATACGAACTCAAGGCCGAGACCGACCTCGCGTTCGAGCCGGACGGGTTTCGCTGCACCATCCGGTTTCCCTTGTCGGAACGGATCGGGCGGCGCGGCGCAAACTGAGAATTGTCAAGTAGTCTTGACAATTTGCCGCCCGGTTGGCGCCGTTGTGCGCCTTCTTTTGCGGTTCAATTAGCATAGGTGAATGCATCCAGGGTGCTCCGCTTCTAGCCTGATCCCAACGACGAAAGGGATCTGCGTGAAGAAGCGTCGCAACCGAACCAAGCAGCATCTGTCGCTCGAGCAACGGCTGTCGGTGTTTTCCGACCGCTGGAAGCAGGAAGCCGAAGAGAGCGGCGATCACGAGGCTCACGAGAACTGGGAACGCCGGGCACGGTCGATGGAGGCCGCGCTTGGAATCATCGCTTGGCTAGAATCCCGCGAAGCGCGCCGCTGACAGCACGGTGAATCGGCCCAGGAACGCCTGCTCCCTCGCGGGGGTGAAGGCGCCGATTCTCACCGGAGTCCGGCGATGGACGATCACCAACAATGGCGAAAGCGGCAGCGGCTCCTGGCCGACTTTGGTGAGTTTGCGCTTCGCAATGAAAATCTCACCGACGTCCTGACCGAAGCCTGCCGCCTTGTCGGCGACGCCCTCGGCACTCATCGGGCGAAAGTTCTGGAAATCGAAAAACGTACCCAGAGCCTGTTCGTGCGCGCCGGCGTCGGCTGGGACGCCGGCATCGTCGGCAACCTTCGCCTGCCGATGCGCGAACTCACGTCCGAGACGTTCTCGATCGAGGCCGGCGTGCCCGTCACAAGCCGCGATGTCCGGACCGAGGCGAGGTTCGAGCTGCCAGCCTTCCTGAAGGCCGCGGGCGTCGTCGCGCTTGCCAATGTGCCGATCTTTCTGCCGGGCGGCCGCCCTTATGGCCTGCTCCAGGTCGACAGCCGCAACCCCCGCGACTTTTCGCAGGATGACGTGGAATTCCTTCGCACCTACTCCACCATCCTCGGCCCGGTGATCGATCGTCTCAACAAAGTGCGCGCGCTCCGTGAAGCCGAAGAACGGTTCCGGGTGATCGTCGAAGCCGCCCACGACTATGCGATCTTCACCACCGATGCGGTCGATCGGATCATCGACTGGCTGCCCGGGGCCGAAGCGGTGTTCGGATGGACGGCTGAAGAAGCCAAAGGCCGATCAGCCAACATGTTGTTCACACCGGAGGACCGGGCCCGCGGCGAGGATGTCAAGGAGATCGAGACCGCCCGGCGTGAAGGCGCGGCGCCGAACGTCCGCTGGCACGTACACAAGGACGGCTCACGTGTGTTTATCGAGGGCAGCGTCACCAGCGTTCGGGGGCCCGACGGACAGGTCCACGGCTTCCTCAAGATTGGTCAGGACGTCACCGAACGTCGCCGCAATGAAGAACGGATTCGCGAGAGCGAGACCCGGCTGCGCGTCGTGATCGAGGGCATTCCGCAACAGGTATGGCAGGCAGCGCTCGATGGCAGTTGGATCTGGTCGAGCCCGCAGTGGAGCGACTTCACCAGCCTGCCGACCGAGCGGAGCGTTGGCTTCGGCTGGCAGGACGCCGTGCATCCAGACGATCGGCCCCTGGCGCTGAAGGCGTGGTCGGAGGCCCACGAAGCCGGGGCGTTCAAGACCGAGTACCGGATTCGGCATGGCCACACCGACAGCTATCGCTGGTTCGCGATCAGGGCAGCGCCGGTGCGCAACAGCGCCGGCGAAATCCTGAGCTGGCTCGGAACGTCCACCGACATCGACACCCTGCGCCGGATGCAGCAGCGGCAGGAAGTGATGGTGACCGAGCTGCAGCACCGCACCCGAAATCTGATCGCCGTCGTGCAGTCGATCGCCGGGCAGACGATGTCGACCAGCCGGACGATGGAAAGGTTTCAATCGCAGTTTAACGACCGGCTGGCGGCGCTCGCCCGCGTCCAGGGGCTGCTGTCACGCTCAGCGCAGGAACCAATTACCATCGCCACGCTTGTGCGGGTGGCGCTGGATGCCTTGGGCGCAATCGACAGAACCCGCGTCGCGATCAGCGGTCCCAACGTGCCGCTGCGCAATTCGAGCGTTCAGACCCTGGCGCTGGCGCTGCACGAACTGGCGACCAATGCCCGCAAATACGGGGCCCTGGCGATCCTGACCGGGCGACTGGACGTCATCTGGCAGGTTCGCATGCTGCCATCCGGCCGCCAGCTCGAACTCGTCTGGATCGAACACGGCCGCAGCCCGGAACAACCCGATACCCAGGGCGAGCAGACCGGCGGTTATGGCCGCAGACTGATCGAACGCGCGCTGCCCTACGCGCTGAGCGCGACCACCACATTCGAGTTGAGAGACACCGGCGTGCGATGCACGATCAGCCTTCCTCTCGATACGACCGAAGCGGAGCAGGCGCCATGAGCAGTCCATCCTCAGCCCTGTCCGGCCGGCGTATTCTCCTGGTCGAGGACGAGTACTTCATCGCCGACGACATGGTGCGCAAGTTCGAGGAAAGCGGCGCAGAGGTGGTGGGCCCGTTTTCGCGAGTCGAGGACGCGATGGCTGCCCTTTCATCGAACCCGCATCTCGACGGCGCGGTGCTCGACATCAATCTGCAAGGCAGGATGGTCTTCCCGCTCGCCGACGAACTCACCGCGCGCGGCGTGCGGTTCGTGTTCGCGACCGGCTATGACCACCACACCATTCCGCCGCGGTTCGATCACATCGTCCGCTGCGAGAAGCCGGCGGATCCTGAAACGGTGATCAGCGCGCTGTTCGATACCTGACCGATCGGCCCCGCCAAGGAACAGCCACGCTCCCCCGCGGTTAGCGCTGCAACATGAGGAGCAGCCGATGACGCAGACTTACCCGGAGCCGCCCTACCCGAGCCAGCGCCAATCGATGCCGGGCTCGACCGACGAGATGACGCCGCGTCCTGATCACGGCGAACACAGCTACAAGGGCTCAGGCAAGCTGACCGGAAAGGTCGCGATCATCACCGGTGGCGACAGCGGCATCGGACGTGCGGTCGCGATCGCCTACGCTCGCGAGGGTGCCGACCTGCTGATCGCCTATCTGAACGAGGACGACGACGCGCAACAGGTGAAGGCGCTGGTCGAGGCCGAGGGCCGCAAGGCCGTGCTCGTGGCCGGCGATATCAGCCAGCCGGATCATTGCCGCAAAACAGTTGACCGCGCCGTCAAGGAACTCGGCGGCATCGACATCCTGGTCAACAATGCCGCACATCAGGCCACCTTCAACGATATCGGCGACATCAGCGACGAGGAGTGGCAGACCACGTTTGCGGTCAACATCCACGCGATGTTCTATCTGACCAAGGCCGCGGTGCCGCACATGAAGCCGGGCAGCGCGATCATCAACACCGCGTCGGTCAATTCCGATATGCCGAACCCGATCCTGCTGGCCTACGCCACGACCAAGGGCGCGATCCAGAACTTCACCGGCGGCCTGGCGCAGATGCTCGCCGACAAAGGCATCCGCGCCAATGCGGTCGCCCCCGGCCCGATCTGGACGCCGCTCATTCCATCGACGATGCCGGAGGACTCGGTAAAGAACTTCGGCAAACAGGTCCCGCTCGGCCGCGCCGGCCAGCCCGCCGAACTCGCCACCGCCTATGTGATGTTGGCCGATCCGCTGTCCAGCTACACATCCGGGACGACAGTGGCGGTCACCGGCGGCAAGCCGTTCATCTGAGATGCTCAGCGATGCCGCTTGATCTCGAAGCAGGTACGACATTTCTAATCGCGCAAACTCAGCGCGCATCTTCGCTTTAGGAACGCGCCTCTCTCCGCACTGTTGGATCACCAACATCAACGGAGAAAACCATGCGCATCATCAACGCCCTGACGCTTCTGCTGATCATCATCGGCGGCTTGAACTGGGGACTCGTCGGCCTGTTCGATTTCGATCTCGTCACCGCAATTCTCGGTAACGGCGCGAACGAGACAGCGACCTCGTCGGCCGCCGCGCGGATCGTGTACATCCTGGTGGCACTGTCGGCGCTGTACCAGATCGTGTCGCTGTCCCGCCTGCTGTCGTCGCGTGGTGCGAGCTACGGCACCAGCACCTACTGACGGACGACTGCCATGGCGCGCGCAGATCCGTTTCGCCGGATCGTCGGCAACGACCCGAACGGGGCGATCTACTTCCTGCCATGGCGGACCAGCTTCAAGACTGCGTTCGACTTCGGTCTGGTCGGACTGCGGCAATGGCGGCTCTGCTACGAGCTGCCTGCCGCAGTGGTCGCCGCAGACCCGGACGTCTGCGCGCGCGCCAATCGCGCAGTGATCGAGGATGCCGCCGACCAGATCGAGCGTCGGCGCCCGCCGGTGCTGGTCGGCCTCAGCATGGGATCGGTACCCGCGACGCTGCTCGCCGGCCGCTACCGCACGCCGCTGTGGAGCTTCGCTTCGGCCGATCGCGGCGACCTGATGATCTGGCAAAGTCCCGCGGCGCGACCGGTGCGCCGCGAGGCCGAAGCGGCCGGCGTCACGCTCGGTGATTTCACCCGCGCACTACGTGGCCTCCACCCGATCGAATGGCTCGATCGGATCGATCCGGCCAGCCGGTTCTCGGTCGGCAGCTTCGATCGCTACGTTCCCAGGGCCCGCAGGCGGGCCCTGGTCAAGCGCGCCGCGGCGACCGTGCCGATCGACAACGTGGTGTTCGAGCCGCTCGGCCATTTCGGCGTCATGGCACTCAGCCGGTGGCGACAGAACCAATGGCTCTGTCAGGCGTAGGTTTGTTGCGGGCGGGGAACGCCCAGCAACAGCGGAGACGATGATCATGGATCCG
Organism: Rhodopseudomonas sp. BR0G17; assembly: GCF_010907025.1. Lineage (NCBI taxonomy): Bacteria > Pseudomonadati > Pseudomonadota > Alphaproteobacteria > Hyphomicrobiales > Nitrobacteraceae > Rhodopseudomonas > Rhodopseudomonas sp. BR0G17. The sequence goes on from NZ_QUML01000027.1 coordinate 17,034, forward strand.
ACACCCTCTGCCGAACCGCGCCGCCCCCCGCCCCGAAAAACCTCGATCGGCGTATGGGCAATGGTAACGGCGCTGCTGGTGCTGCTCGGCCTGGCAGTGTTCTTCGCCTATGAGGGGCTCGTGGTCGGCGACGTCGAGGTGCCGGCGCAAGGCTACATCGCCATGACGATCGGCATCGCGTTCTCGCTGGTGATCGGCATTGGTCTGATGGTGCTGGTGTTCTACAGCAGTCGCCGAGGCTACGACGAGCAGGTCACGATCCTCGGCCGGCGCCCGAACGACGACGATCTCCCGCCGCCCTCGGACGGCCGGCCGCAGTAGAGCGTCGCTACGCCGCGCCCTGCTCGGCCATCGCCAATTCCTCGCGGAGCAGCGGCAAGGTGAAGCTGAACACCATGCCGCCGGCGGGACTCGTATCCGCCCAGATCTTGCCGCCATGCGCTTCGACGATCTCGCGGCACACCGACAAGCCGATCCCCATGCCGCCCGGCTTGGTCGTCGAAAACGGACTGAACAGCCGCTCGCGTACATCGGGCGCGATGCCTGAGCCGGTGTCGCTCACGCTGAATTCGAGACAGCCGCCGCGCTGCTGCAGGCCCAGCGTCAATTGTTTGGTCGACGCGCCCGCCATCGCTTCGATGGCGTTGCGGACCAGATTGAGCACCACCTGCTGGATCTGGATCTTGTCGACCAGCACCTCACCAGAGTCAGCGAAAGCGGTTCGGACTGTGATGCCATCGTGCTCCGCCGCGATGGTGGCGAGCAGCGCGGCGTCCTGCAGCACGGAGCGCGCGTCCTCGATCGTCCTTTCGGAGTCGCCCACTCCGACGAACTCGCGCAGGCGCCGGATGATCTCACCAGCACGCAGCGCCTGACCGTTCGCCTTCTCGACCGCGTCCTTGACCTTGCGCATCAGAAGGCTCGGCTCGCTGTCCTGCTCGATCATCCGCCGCGCGCCGGCCATGTAGTTGGCCACCGCCGCGAGCGGCTGGTTGACCTCGTGCGCCAAAGCCGCAGCCATCCGGCCGATCTCCGACAGCCGGGCGGCGTGCAGGAGCCGCACCTCGCCTTCCCGGACCGCCTCCTCCATGCGCTTGCGCTCGGTGATGTCGATGACGATGCCGACGTAGCGCTCGACCTCACCGTCGGGCCCGCGCAACGGCCGGCCGCGCGACAGCAGCCAGCGCGGCTCAGCGACCGCGCCGGAATTCACGCGCCACTGAACCTCGAATTCGCGCCCGACAGCGACCGCCTGCTCTACGGCCTCGACCGCACGCGTGCGATCGGCCGGGTCGATCACCGAGATCCAGGTGTCGAATGACGGACGGCGGGCCTTCGGCCGAAGGCCGTACAGCCTGAACAGCGGATCGGTCCAGATCTGACGGTTGTCCTCCATCCGCCATTCCCAGATCCCCGCATGGGCGGCGTCCTGGGCGACGCTGATCCGCTCCTCGCTGTCGTGCAGCGCGCGCTGATGCGCGATCACCAGCCGCGCCGCCTCATCGAAGGCACGGAAAGCGCGGTCGAACTCAGGGATGCCGGATCGCCGCATCGTGATCCGCTCGGCGCATTCGAGCGCAGTCGCGCTGGCGGCCAGCGAACGGATCGGCGACGTCACGCTGCGGGCGATCCAGGCCGCCAATCCGCAAGAGATCACGATCACGATCAAGCCGGCGGCGAGCGCGAGCTGAAACGTCTGCAGGATCGGCGCTTCGAAGATCTCCTTCGGCTGCCCCACCGCGATGGTCCAGGCGGTGAGCTGCGAGCGAAATGCCGAGGAGACTTTCAGCACGCCCTCGGGCGTCGAGAATTCCTGCAGCCCCTCGCGCCCCAACAGCCCGCGCCAGCTCGATGAAATCGCCCGCCCGGCCCATTCGCCCGGCAATGAGCGCGCCACCAGATGGCCGTTGCTATCTGCGATCGCGGCTTCCCAACCTTCCGGCAGATGCTGGGCATCGAGCAGCGCGCGGATCTGTCGGGGCTCGATCTCGATAATGAGTTGACGAACGACCATCCCATCGCGCCGCACCGGCATAGTGATCCCGATCACCGTCTCGCCGTCGAGCGTACGGGCCAAATACCCGATCTGCGGCGTCGCCGTCGCGACCGCGCGCTGCCCAGCCGCAAGAACATCGGCATCGGCCAACGGCTGCGGATCGCTGCCCGCCGTTGTGCTGTCGAGCAGGATACGACCGTTGCGATCGGCGACCTGAATCTTGGCGAACGGCAATGCCGCCAGCGTGCGGCCCGCCTCGCTGCGAAAACCGGATAGATCATCCGCGAGCAGCGCCGGCGACGCCGTCAGCGTCTCCGCCGCATAAACATAGCGGCTGATCTCCTTGTCGACGCTTTCCAGCAGCAGCCGCCCCGAATACAGCAGCGCCTCGTTCTTGACCTGCCGCTTGCTGTCGGTGAGCTGGGCGACGATCACAAGCGCCAGAATCAGCATCGGCACCGCCGCGACCAGCGCGATCAGCACCAGCCGGCCGTGGATGCCGATCAAGCGGCCGAAGCCGCGGGGCGCGGCGGGCGATGGGGTCATGTCGCTTCCGCTCCTTGCGAGGCGCGGACATAGGCATCGTGGAGACGAGCTTCGGTGGCCTCGTCCATGGTCTGATCGAGCAACGGCAGCAGCGCCATCTCTTCCTTCTGGACATGCACCACCATGCGCTGGACCAGCTCGGCGCCGGAACGGCTGAACTCGCGCCAGCTCTCGGCGTCGAAGCCGCCAGCCTGAGCGGCCCGCGCCAGTGCGATCAGCTTCTCGCCGAGCGGCCGCATGAAGTTGTGCTCCTCGGTCAGGTGATCGCCGATCAGCTGGTCGCCGACCGAGTCGAACATCGTGAACAACTGGGTTTCTTCGAAATTGAAATGGCGCAGCGTGTCGGCTTCGATCGCGGCCGCGAGATCGGCGAGCAGCCGCGCGCCCGCGGAATCGGCAATGCTAATCGGCTGCCGGCGCGAGATCGCCGCCTCCAGTCGCTCCATCAGCGCGATGGTGGCGCGATGTTCGTCGTGCAGGGTCTGGCTGATGCGGTTGGCGAACATGGCGGGCTCCTTAATGACCTCAGTTGCGGGTGCGGCCGGACGTCAGCGACGGCAGCACGCTGCCGATGTGAGCAGCGAAGGCGAGCGCTCCGGCGGCGCCGACCATCGCAGCGCCGGCAGCGAGCTGCGGAATGTCGAACACGATCGCCAGCGCCAACGCGGCGATCGCGATCAGATGGCAGACAGCGTGCATCTTGAGCGGAGCGGCAACACCGAGATCCGTCAGCAGCGGCGGCCCGCCGCTGGCGCGGCTGACATGCATTGAGGCCAGAAACGGCACGATCCGCTGCAGCACGCCGAGCAAGAACGTCATCAGCCAGCCGCCGAGCGCCACCAAGCCGAACAGCGTGGGCCCGCCGAGGCCAGCCCAGCCCTGTAGCGCAGCAAGCGCGGCGAGCGGCGTCAGCGCCAACATCACCCAGGAGAAACGGATCAGCACGAACGACAGGCCGAGACGCTTGCGCATGCCGCCGGCGAGCGCGACACGCATCAGGCCAAGATGCAGGCCGACCGCAACCGCGCCCACCACGCAAGCCGCTGTCTGCAGCGCAGGGACATCGCGAAGCGCCCCGATCGTGCCGAGCGCCACTGCGGCAGCGGCGGCGCCGAAACCGAACCACGCCGTCCGCTGATCCGGCGCATTCGACAGCGCGAACATCGGGATCAGCACATGGCTGAAGCCGAGCGCCAGCATGCCCATGAAGCCGAAACCGCCGAGGATCATGTGAGCGCGGGCTGCGGCGGCGTGATCGATCAAAAATCCAAACCGGTCATCGAGCGACAGCGCGAGCCCAAGCGCCACGAGCGCGATCAGCGACGCGAACGCCGCCCAGCCATAGGCGCGCACCACCGGCATGCTGCCGGCGCGGCGCAGATTGTCGGCGAGCAACGCACCGAACAGCAACAGCCCGAGCGTCGACGCTGCAGCCCCGCCGATCATCCAAGCGCTGTCGACAATCGCCATACCGGCAATCAGCACCATGGCGCCGGGGATCAGCAACCAGGATGCCAGCCGGATCGGCCAGACCGCCGCCAGCGGCTTGGTAGTCGCTACGGGAAGAAGCTGCACGGCGGCGCCAACCGCGGTGAATGTCAGCACGCCGAGCGTCAGCAGATGCACCGCGGCCAGCGACGGGCCGGCGCCGCCGCGAAACCGCGGGAAGTCGTTCGCCGCGAACAGGACGGCACCCCACAGCAGCACGTGGCACACCGCTGCGGCGACGAAGAACCGGAACGGCACCGAAGCCGGCAGCAGCCGGCTCTTGGCCGTGCCGAGAAATCCGCCGGCGCCGATCATGCCGAGCCTCGCTGGATTTCGAGCACCACCTCGCCGTCACGCAGCAGCGTGTCGCCGCCCGGCGTCACCAGGCGATGGGACCAGCCGCGCGCGTCCAGCTCAGGATACAGCAGCAGCGGCTCTTGGCTGACCAGCGCCGTCAGGCCGTCACCGGCGTCCCCGCCATCGATCAAGCGCAGCACGGCGACCAGCGGTTCGGGACACGGCAATCCGCGGACATCGAGGTGCAGCCGGCCGCCGACATACCAGCGGCGCCCACGTTCGGCTTGGTCTTTGCTGCGGCTCATCGCGGCTCACTCCATGGCTCAGCCGACGCTAACCGAGCGGCCCCGGCCATCGTTGTTCTGTCGCAAGCTCAATCGCGAATGGCGGTTCAGAACAGCCCGTGCGCACCGCCGACCGCGCCGAGCACGGTGATCAGCGAAATCGTGCTCAGCACCCGATGGCCGCGGAGCGCCACCCGGAATGCGCGGTCCGGATCACGGCGCGCGCGCGCGTCGAACCAGGCGTGCAGAAACAGCGGCTCGGCGATAAACAACATCACGATGAAGATCGCCCACAGCCCAAGCATCGCGCCGAGCCACCAGAATTGCGGATCGGCGAGCTGGGCCCAGCGATCATAGGCGTACAGCATGTAGAAACCGGAGATCCCGACCAGCAGCGTCGAGATTCGCGCCTGGGCAGCAAAGCGCCGCTCCAGCGCATCGAACAACGGCAGCCGCTTTGTCGCTTCCATGTCCAGAAGGCTCGGCAGGATCACGAAGGTGACGAACAGCAGTCCGCCGATCCAATGCACCACTCCGAGCACATGGATGATACGAAAGACGGTCGGCCAATCCAGCATCACGACATCACCGCAGCGTCAGAGCAGCACGAACTTCCTTAGGCGCGGAGCCACTGCACGCTCCCCTTTGCATCCGCCAGCAACACCTCGACGCCCGCCCGCGCGCGAAGGATCGCGGCGATACGGCTGCGGTCGAGCACGCTGAAGGCGGTCGATAGCGCATCGGCCTCAGTCGCGGTTGGCGCGACCACGCTAACAGAACGATACAACGACGGACAGCGTCCCGTCGATGGATCGAACAGATGCGTGAACTGCCCCGCCGGATCGAAGCGGAAGCCTGCGCCGGATGACGTTGCCACGGCCCGGTCCACCAGTTCGACGGTGCCAAGCTCGACGCCGGCCTTCTCCGGATCGGCTAAGCCAACCCGCCACGGCGTCCCGTCAGGCTTGGCGCCAATCGCACGTATCTCACCGATGTCGACCAGAGTGGTGGTCATGCCGCCGTTGCGCAGCAGATCGACCACGCGATCGGTGGCGAAGCCCTGGGCGATACCGTTCAGCGTGATGGCGGCGCCCGCTCGTTTCAGCGCAATGCGGTCGGCCGAAACCAGCACGTCGCTATAACCGACCTTGGCCAGCGCGCCTGCGACATCAGCCGCGGCCGGGCCGGCCGGACCGGCCCCTGCATGCTCGAAGTGACGTTGATACAGCTCCCACAATGGCTGCACCGTGGGATCGAACGCGCCGCCGGTCTGTTCGGACAGACGGAGTGTCGTCCGCAGCAGCGCCACCATGTCCGGGTCCGGCGCGATCAGCACCCCGGATCGGTTCAGCGCGCAGATCGCCGAGTCAGGTCGATACAGGCTGAATACCTGTTCGAGCCGGCGCACTTCACGCACGCTCGTCTCCACCAGCTTCGCCGCGACGGCACGATCCGGGTGATGGATTTCGATCGACACCTGAGCGCCAAGCGCGGAGCCCCGCCAGCGCACCGGCTCGCCGGCATGCGACGGCACCGCCCGTCCCAGCATCGCCATTCCGAAGGCACTGGCCGCGATGGTGACGAAACGCCGCCGAGTGAGTGCTGACTGCGACATAGAAGGTTCTCGCTAGTTCATCCGCGTTTCGGAGGCGCCATGATGATCGCTCGCCGACGGCGTATCGCTGCCGAGCACGTAGTTGCTGGGAATGGCATCGAACGTCACGACACGCCCGCCATTCGCCGCGACGAACGCGTCGGCGGCCGCGCGATCGCCGAACGGCACGGTCTCGGCCGCCCCCATCCCGCCGCGCTTGCGGCTCTCGATCACGAAGAACGCCTTCTTGGCGTCAACCCAGTTGGTCTCGCCGGGTTGATCCCAGTTCGGCGCCCGGCCCATGTCCGATACGTAGATCGCGCGGATGTCGCGGGGCTGATCCGGCATCAGCGTGAAGGCGACCGCATCCCGCGCCGAGGAGAACCAGTAGGGGTCGATCCGACTTGCAGTGAGAATCTGTCCCTTGGGACCCGGATGCTCGACGAGGTTCATGCCGCAGAACACGCCCATCGCGTCGGCGTTCAGCGCCACCGGCGGCGGCATCACGGCGGAGCCCGACTTGTCGTTGCAGCCAACGAGTAGCAGCGCGGCCGCGAGCACGACGATATGACCTGAAATCCTCATAGCTCCCTCCGGGCAAACACGGCGATCGCAAGGCCGAGTGGCAGCGCGATCCACGCCGCCATCCCGGCCAGCAAGCCGCCGAAACTGGGTTGAACCGTGCCGGCAAGCCCCGCCATGCCGGCGAACTGGCTGACATTGGTGCCGGTCAGATTGCTCAGCCGGTACAGATCGGTCGGATTGAAGAACAGCAGCACGTTGAGCATGCCTGCCGAGATCAGCCGGCCCTGATCGACCACCAGCAGGCCGAGCAGCGCCATGTCGAACACCAGCACGAGTAACAGCCAGATGCCAACCGCAATGCCGGCTGCCGTGCCGCGCTGCCGCACCAGGCTCGAGGCCGCGTAGCCGAGCGCGACAAACACCGCACCGAGCAGCACCGAAGTCACGAGCATCGCGGCAAAAGAAGCCCAGCTCTGCGGCGACACTGGCGTGCCGCTGATCACCAGCGCGAGCGCCGAGACACCGTAGCCGACCAGGGTCGCGAAGCTCAGGATGGTGACGTGGCCGAGAAACTTGCCGAGAATGACGTGGGTCCGAGCGATCGGATAGCTCAGCAGCAAGATCATGGTGCCGCGCTCCATCTCGCCGACGATGGCGTCGTGCGAGATCAACAGCGCGATCAGCGGCAACAGAAAGATCGTCAGGCTCGACAGGCTGACGATCACCACATCGAGCGCCGCGGCGCCGACATGGCCGGTCGGGGCGCTGCCGAGCAGCGTCAGCGACAGCGACAATCCGGCGAGCAGCAGCGTCGCCGCGAATACCCAGCGATTGCGCAGGCCTTCCTGAATTTCCTTCAGGGCGATGACACCAATGGCCTTCATGCCGCCCGCTCCTGCTGCCGAAGGAAATGGGCGTACAATTCATCGAGCGTCGGCTCGGCGACACCGATGTCAGTGACGGCTGGATCGCCTGCCGCCTGCCGCAGCAGTCCCATTTTGCCGGCGTGATCGGCTACGCCGATCTCGCAGCGGCCATGCGCGACGACAGCATCGTTCGGCAGCCATGCCGGACGCGCAGCCGGGTCAGCCAGCTTCAGCGTCAGCCGGATCGGCAGTCCCGCGAGCGCACGCAGCTCGGCGAGCGTGCCGTCGGCGACCAGGATGCCGCGATTCATGATCAGAACCTGCTCGGCGCGGCCTTCGAGTTCGTCGAGCGCATGCGAGGAGATCAGCACAGTCGCGCCATCGCGCCGCAACTCGTCGAGGATTTCATAGAACGTCAGCCGCAGCGCCGGATCGAGGCCCGTGGTCGGCTCGTCGAGCAGCAGCACACGCGGCCGGCCGAGAAGGGCCTGCGCAAGTCCGAGCCGTTGTCGCATGCCCTTCGAATACGTCCCCACCAGGCGCCGCGATGCCTCGCCGAGGCCGACCCGCTCCAGCAGAGCCGCGCCTTGCTTGGCGTCGCTCCCCTTCAGCCGCGCGTAGAACGCCAGCGTCTCGCGCCCGGTCAGCGCAGCGTTGAAGGCGACGTTCTCCGGCAGGAAACCAAGGCTGCGACGACCGGCGAACTCGCCGGCCGCAGGGTTCTCACCGAGCACGCGGATCGATCCGCTGTCGGGGCGGATCAGGCCGAGCATCAGCTTGATCAGCGTGGTCTTGCCGGCGCCGTTGTGGCCGACCAGCGCGCTGAGCCGCCCGGGCTCGAGCGCGAACGACACATCGTACAGCGCCCTCACCGCGCGATAACGCTTCTCGACGTGCTCGATGGCGACGGTTGCAGTCATGGCCCCACTCCCGGCATCGGCCGCTCCGGCGGCGCGATCAGCGGATGGGTATCGACCACCCCGCCGGGGTACAGCGCGGGAAACTGGCTCTGCGCCCAACGCAGCACCTGTACGGCCGGGCTGTTGATCAGCACCTTGGCGGCCGGCGCGGTCCACAGCACGCGGTCGACCAGATCGTTCGGCCGATAGGCGGCGTCGGCAATGCCGTCGTTGTTGAGGTCGAAGGCCGGATTGTCGCTCCAATAATTGCCGCGGCCATCCTTCGACCAGTCGAGGTCGCGGGTTCCGACGTACTTGACTTGATTGCGATTGCCGATGAACGCATTACCCACGATCTCATTGCCTTCCGAACCGGCGGTGAAGTGCACGCCGATGTCACAACTCTCGAACCAGTTGTCGCGAAACCGGTTCTTGTTGGCGTTGTAGATGAACACGCATTTGGTCGGGCCGAACTGCGTATTCGCGGCGCCGTGCTCGGCCGGCATCATGCCCTTGTCGGCATCTGCGCCTTCGAAGTCGGCGCTGATCCCGGACAACGGCCCGCCGACCACGCGATTGCGCTCGATCCGCGAGAAATTAGCGTAGTTGAGCAGCAGCCCGAAATCTCGATCTCGCTCGGAGACGTTGCCGAGAATTGTCAGCCGGTTGGAATACATGATGGCGTAGCCGCCATGATTGCCGAGCGAGACGTTGCCGCTGATCTCGCTGTCGTTGGTGTACATGTAGTGCACCGCGAACCGCACCTTCTCGAACCGGTTGTTGATGAAGCGGTCCTTCGTGCTCGTCACTGAGAAGATGCCGTCGCGGCCGTACCGGATGGTGTTGCCATCGACCACAACGTCCGGCGCATTCCACACCCGCACGCCGTTGCCGGCATCGTTCAGGCGGATGCCGCGCAGGCCGTCGATAATGTTGTGGGCGACCCGCGATCCACGGGCGCCATGGACGTTGATGCCGAACAGATTGTCCTCGAGGCGGTTGCCTTCGATCAGGGCCCGCTCGGCAGTCTGCGTCAGAAAAATACCCGAATCCATCGCCTGCGGGTCGCGGCCGGAGCCGCGCACCGACAGGCCCCGCACCGTGACGTCTGGAGCCACCACGGTGATCACGCTGCCCTGCCCATGCCCGAGCACGGCAGCGCCGGGCTGACCGATCAGCACGAGCTTGCGCTCGATCCTGATCGGCCCGCGATAGTCTCCCGGCGCCAGCGCGACGGTGTCGCCGTCGCTGGCGCCGTTCAGCACCGCCTGCAGGTCCGACGACGGCACGACCTCGATCCGCGCGGCTGAAGCAGCGCTGGCCGCAGCGACGCTGAACAGCGCCGCCGCCACCATGATCATCGATCGCACCGCCACCGCCATTCTCAGACGCTCTTCGGCTCGACCAGCATCCGGCCCTTCATCTCCATGTGCATGGCGTGACAGAACCAGGAGCAGTAGTACCAGTACACGCCGGGACGATCGGCGGTGAAGGACACCGACGCGGTGGCGTGCGGCGCGACTTCCATCTGGATGCCGTAGTTGACGATCGAGAAGCCGTGAGTGAGATCCTCGACGGTGTCGATGTTGGTGACATAGACGGTGACGTGATCGCCCTGCTTCACGTCGAACTCGGTGAGGCCGAAGTTCGGCGCGGTGGCGACGATATAGACCCGCACCTTGTCGCCGTCGCGGACCACCTTGGAGTCTTCCTCCAGCTTCACGCCGTCGGCCTTGGCCTGCTTGACGGCGTCGGCGAACATCGGATCCGCCCGATCCCAGACCGAGATCGGATTGATCTTGGAGCGATGCACGATCGTCGCATCATGCGGCTCGGCGAAGCTCGGACCGTCGTGCACCAGCTTCATCTTCTCCCCGGAAATGTCGATCAGCTGATCGTTCTCCGGCTTCAGCGGACCGACATTGAGGAACCGGTCCTTGGAGAACTTATTCAGCGAGATCAGCCACTTTCCGTCGGCTTCCTTGGTCTGCCCCATCGACGAGTGGTTGTGGCCCGGCTGATAGTGCACATCGAGCTTATCGATGATCGGATTGACCTTCTCGCCCTTGTAGGCGCGCTTGGCCAAATCGATGTTCCACTTGCAGATCTGGCTGTCGATGAACAGCGTGGTGTAGCCGTTGCCTTTGCCGTCATAGGCGGTGTGCAGCGGGCCGAGGCCGAGTTCCGGCTCGGCGACGACGACGTCGCGCGGTTTGATCTTGTCGTCGAACAGCTGGTCGAACAGCCGCACGTCCATCACCGTCACGGTCGGCGACAGCTTGCCGTTGGCGACGATGTGGATGCCGTCCGGCGCGGTGTTCATGCCGTGCGGGCCGTTCGGCACCGGGACGTAGCGGGTGTAAGGCGAGCCATGGCGGCCGTCGATCACCGGCACGCCGCCCATTTCCTTGAAGTCGCCCTTCTTCACCGCCTCTTCGATCCGCTTGAGATTGAAGATCACCACCCAGTCCTGATCGTTGGCTGTCATCTCGGCGGCGGTGACGCCCTCCTCCGAGTTGTAGCAGGTGGCGAAGGCGTACTTGCCCTGGTAGTCGGCATCGACGTTGTCGAGGTTGCCGTCGACCATCACCTGCCAAGCCACCTTCATGGTGTCGCCGTCGACCGCGGTGAAGATCGCGTGGTAGTCCTTGGTCTTCGTCAGGTTGTGACCGTCGTTCGGCAGCGGCACGCGGTCTTCGCCATTGCAGAACACGTAGCCGGTGCGCGGATATTTCTGGACGCGCAGACCGTGAACGGTGTGCTGGTTCGGCAGCTGGATGATCTTGTCGCACTTCATCACGTCGAGACGGACACGCGCGACGCGGGTGTTGGCCTTATCGTTCATGAAGGCGTAGCGGCCGTCATAGGTGCCTTCGGTGAACGACAGATGCGGGTGATGCAGGTCGCCGTTGACATAAGTGCCGCCGCGGCTCTTCAGGAATTCGCGGCTCTCGGGCAGCAGGCCTTCGGTCAGGACCTTGAGGCTTTCGTTGGTCTGGCCCCAACCGGTGGCGCTGCAGCGATTGAACACCGGCACCCGCATCAACTCGCGCATCGACGGCAGGCCGACGATCCTCAGCTCGCCCGACTGGCCGCTGGAGAAGAACACGTAGTACTCATCGAGCTCGCCCGGATGGACTTCACTCTTCTGAATCGCTGGACGCGCCGGGCTGCTCGGCTTGGTCTGCGCTTCCGCGGTCGCGATCAGCGTGCCGCCGGTGCCGAGGGTCGCGCCGCCGACGATGCCGACGCCGGCAGCGACGGCACTGCTTCCGAGTAGCGTTCGTCGGCTAAGGCCGTTTCCGTGATCCTGGTCGCCCATAGTGCTCTCCTTGGGGTTTTACTGTGCTGGAGGTGGTTGAGTGGCGCCCGCCGGCTGGGCGGCAAGCGGCTTGCCCCCGGCGAGGATCACGGTCGCGGGGCCTTTGCCGCCGCGCATCGATGTCGACGATAGCGCTTCGCGCTTTTCCCGCTTCAGCCGCAGCTGAATCATGTGCGGGCAGCGGTGATCGTCGAAATACAGTTCCTGGCAGTGCATGCAGTAGATGCACTCGTTGACGTTGATGTGCCCTTCCGGGTGGATCGCCTGGACCGGGCATTCCTTGGCGCAGCGCTGGCACGGCGAGCCGCATTCTGGCCAGCGGCGCAGCCATTCGAACATCCGGATACGGCCCGGGATCGCCAGCGCTGCACCAAGCGGGCACAGATAGCGGCAGAAGAACCGTTCGACGAACAGGCCGGCTGCGAGCAGCGTCGCTGCGTAAACCACGAACGGCCATTCCCGCGCGAATTTGAGAATGATCGAGGTCTTGAACGGCTCGATCTCGGCGAAGTGCTCGGCGGCCGCGGTGGAGTAGATCGACAGGCCGAACAGCCCGAGGAACACGATGTACTTGATCGGCCACAGCCGCTCGTGCAGCCCCCACGGCACGTTGAACTGCGGGACCTTCAACGCCTTGGCGATATTGTTGAGCAGCTCCTGCAGCGCTCCGAAGGGACACAGCCAGCCGCAGAACGGTCCCCGCCCCCAGAACAGCAGGGCTGCAGCCACCGACGCCCACAACACAAAGATCAACGGCGCCGACAGGAAGTAATCCCAGCTGAATCCGGTGATCAGGGAATTCGTGAAGGTCAGGACGTTGACGACCGAGAGCTGCGCGTTGGCGTACCAGCCGAGCCAGACCAGGATGAAGGTGAGATACGCGCGGCGCACCCAGACATAGATCGTCGGCCGCCGGACCAACTGGTTCTGGAAGAAGAAGATCAGCGTCAGCGTGCCCAGCGCGACGGCAAGAATGCCGATCCGCACCAGATCGCCGCGCCAAATCCGCATCCACAACGGTTCGTCCTGCGCCTCATCTGCGGCGGCCGCCGAAGGCGAAGCGGGCTTGGCTGGAGCACCTGGCGCAGAGGCTGCCGGCGCCGGCGTATTGCTCACCGTCACGGCGCGCTGCTCGCGCTTGATATAGATTTCGGGCAGCGTGTAGCCGAGGTCGAAGGTCAGGAACGCCTTGTCACGCGCGCCGATCACGCGCTGCACCAGAAGCTGCAGCGACCACGGCTCGGTCGGATCGAAGCCGAACTCGGTCGGCACCAGGAACAGCCCGATCTCCGGGAAATCCGGCGCGCCCTCGGCCGCAAGGTCTCCAAGCCGGGTGTGGTCGCGGTCGCGGAAACGGATGCTGTTGCCGTCCTGGATCAGCTCGATGCGATCGAAGATGCCGCCACGCACGTAGCCGGAGCCCTTGAACGAATAGGTGCCGTGGCCGGCGATCACCAGGGCCTGCTGTCCCGGCTGCAACCGCGCTTTCAGCCGCTGATAGCCGTCATCGCCGAGCAGGCTGCGTCCGATCGTCGGCACGCCGACATCGGCGACGTAAAGCTCGATGAACGTGTCGGTCGGCTCGCCGGGCTCGGGACGAGCCGCCGCTTCGCGGTTCCCGGACTTCTCGAACGCTTGATCGACGTCCGCATTGGTCAGCAGCAGCCGGCGCACCGAGCCGTCGCCGACCAGGCTCTCCCAATCGCGTACCTCGCTCTTGGTGAGATCGACCGTCTTGTTCACCGGAGGCGCCTGCGCGACGTCTCCCTGCCCGCCGCCGATCCGGCCGCTCTTAATCAACTTGGTCGCCGAACGTACGATGCTGTCGCCGATCACCAGCACGGTGACGGTGGCGCCGCTGACGATATCGACTTGCGGCGCCGCAGCCTTGCCACGCGCCACCGGCGCCATATCGGCGCCGATCAGCTTGTTGACGGCGGCGAGGATCTTGGCTTCCGGAATGCCGACCAAAACGATCGGCTCTTTGTGATCGACCAGCTTCAGGCCGGTGATCACGCCGTTCGGATCGATGCCGATCAGCATCTGGATCGGCTTGCCGGAATAGCCGGTGGCGTTAACAAAGTCCGAATTCAGATAGGCGAATCCCAGCAATCGATCGCCTTGATACGCCGGGGCGAGCGCAGGATCGCCCTGCATCGGACCGAAGCGGTCTGCGCCCGGCACGAGCTCGGAAGGTGTCGCACGGCCGAGATAATCGCCCAGATGGCTCGCGGCATCAGCAGCCGTCACGCTGCTCGCCAAAGCGAGCACAAACAAAAACAGGGCAAGGATTGGGCGCAATCTTCTCAACGGTCCGGTTCCAAGTAGTGAACAGAACGCCGTTGTTCTGGATCGCGTGGTCGACTTTCGATAGCAGCCGACAAAGACACCGATTTGCGCCAGCGCAAATTCGGCACATAATGCCTAAACTGCTCAACCAGAGACGACCATGCGTAACACTCCGCTCTTGACATCAACACCGACGCACGCGGTGAAGACTCTTGCCGAGCTCTACGCCATCGCTCTGGCGCAGGCCGAACGCGCCGCCTCGACTTATGATCAGATGGCGGCGTCGCTGACAGATGACAGCGATCACAGTGTCGAACCTGTGCGCTGCGTGTTCGAGACACTGCGCGAGCGCGAACAGGATCGGATCGCCGAGATCAAGCTACGTCGCTCGACTCTTCCGCGCAAGGAAGCCGATGCCGCACCCGCGATCGGCCCAGGTGATGATCTGGTTCCAAAATCGGAACTCGTCGAACTGGCCGACTCGTCCCTGTCGACGCCGTACCAAGCGTGGGCGATCGCCGTTCGGCATCGGCAGCGAGCTTTCGTGTTCTGGACCTACGTCGCCGCGCATGCCGCAGCGCCCGAGCTTCGAATCGCAGCGGAGACAATGGCGCGAGAAGCGCTGGTCGACTCCGACCTGCTGCGGCGCGAGCGCCGGTTGGCGTGGCGAGCCGAGCAATCGTGCAAAGGCGAGGACGCAGGAGAGCAGACGACGGGGGAAATGTCCTCGGCCGCACTGATGGAAAGCCTGCTGCTGAAAGAGATCGTGCGCTGGTCGCAAACTCTGCCGCCAACGGACCAAGAGAAGCTGTTGTCGTCGAATGGCCTTGCTTCAGCCGACCTTGCGGCTCTCAGCGCCGAGCTGCCGGGGAAATCCGACAGTGAGACCACTGCAGACGTGCCGCGACGCGTGGTGCGCTATGCCGAGCAACTGACCTCCATCTATCTGGATGAATCCGACCGCGCCACCGACCAGGCGGGTTTGGAATTGGCGCAGAGCCTCGCCGCTTCGTCGATCGCCCGGCTCGCACGGCTACGCGCGTTCGCCAACTCGCAGCGATCTTAAAAGCACGTCACATCGCCGCTTTTGTTTGCGCCCCGACAACGATCGCGGGCGGCGTCGCGGCGATGCTGCATGCATGACAGATCAAATCACCACCGTCATCGACGTCAGGCTGTTTCCCCGGCCGCTGCGCCACCCGATCGTGTTCAGCCTGTTCGACCAGCTCACGCCCGAGCGAGGGCTGGAGCTGGTCAGCGATCACGACCCGCGGCCGCTGCGTTATCTGTTCGACGTGAAGCGGCCCGGCAGTTTCTGTTGGGACTATCTCGAGAGCGGGCCGGCAACTTGGCGCGTCAGCATTCGCAAGGCGCTCCAAGTCCCCTATTGCAAAGCCGCAGTGGGATAATTCGTGCGCTACAGCGCGGCTGGCCTTCCAACCGTCGCGCTGACGAACACCCGCATTGCGTCAGGGCTTGAACTTCGCCTGCCCGGTCTTGCCGTCCGCCGTCTTCAACGTGAGGCTGACCGAAGCGCCTATAGCGATCTCCGATTTGGACTCCGCCTTCAGCGCGGTGCCGGCTGCAGTGAGCGACAGCGTCTCGCGCTCGCTTCCAGAGATCAGCAAGGCGGCGCCGGAGAAGCCGTTGGTCGGCAGCGGCTTATTCGACTCGTCGAAGACGTTGAACGTCACGGTCTTGCCCGAGGCGACCATCTCGACATGCACCCCGGCGACATCTTCGACCGGGCCGCCGTTCGGCCCCTTGTGGTGGTCGTGTTGCGCCCACGCCGGCGCGGCGAACAACAGCGCGGCTGCGACGATCAGCATCTTCTTCATCGATGAGCTCCTTAAGTGTTAGGGACAGGATCCGTATCGGCACCCGCAGTTGCCGTTTCGCGGCGGAACAGGATGTAGAGCGCAGGCAGCACCAGCAGCGTCAGGATCGTCGACGACACGATGCCGCCGATCACCACGGTCGCCAGTGGCCGCTGCACCTCGGCGCCGGCACCGGTGGCAAGCGCCATCGGCACGAAGCCGAGCGAAGCGACCAGCGCGGTCATCAGCACCGGACGCAGCCGCGTCAGCGCGCCCTCGCGCACCGCCTCGACGATCCGGCGGCCTTCGCCGCGCAGCCGCTCAATGAAGGTGATGATGACGAGGCCGTTCAGCACCGCGACGCCGGACAGCGCGATGAAGCCGATGCCGGCGCTGATCGACAGCGGAATGTCGCGCAGCAGCAGCGCGAAGATCCCTCCGGTCAATGCCAGCGGCACGCCGCTGAACACCAGCAGTGCATCGGCCGCCGAGCCGAGGCTGATGAACAGCAACAGGAAGATCAGTAGCAGCGCGATCGGCACCACGATGGTCAGGCGCTGGGTCGCCGAGACGAGCTGCTCGAACTGCCCGCCCCAGCCGAGCCAATACCCCGCCGGCAGCTTGACCTTGTCGGCGATCAACCGCTGTGCCTCGCCGACGAATGAGCCCAGGTCGCGGCCCCGGACGTTGGCCGAGACCACGATGCGGCGCTTGCCGTCTTCGCGGCTGATCTGGTTCGGCCCCGGTGCCACCACGATCTCGGCAAGCTCGGACAGCGGTGCGTAACGCATCTGGGACAGCGGCGAGACGCCGAACGCCGCCGGTGTGGCTTTCGCCTGCCCCTCGGCCGGCGGCAGCGGGATCGGCAACGCCTTGATCGCCTCGATATCGGTACGGATCTGATCCGGCAGCCGGACGACGAGATCGAAGCGGCGATCGCCTTCAAACAACAACCCGGCCGATTTGCCGCCGACGGCGATCTCGACCAAATTCTGCACCTCGGCAACACTGATGCCGAACCGCGCCAGCGCCTTGCGGTCGAGCTTCACCGTCAACACCGGCAGCCCGGCAACCTGCTCGCTCTTCACATCGGCCGCCCCCTTGATGTTCTGCAGCACCGATTGCACTTGCCCGGCGACCTGGGTCAGCACATCGAGATCGTCGCCGAAGATCTTGACGCCGACATCGCTGCGCACGCCGGAAATCAGTTCGTTGAAGCGCAACTGGATCGGTTGCGACAGCTCATACAGGCTGCCCGCCACCTGCTCGGCCGCCGTTTCGATTTGTTCGACGACCTCAGCTTTCGGCTTCTTGGGATCCGGCCATTGATCGTGCGGCTTCAGCATCACATAGCCGTCGGAGATCGACGGCGGCATCGGGTCGGTCGCGACCTCCGCCGTGCCGGTGCGGGCGAACACATCCTTCACCTCAGGAATTGCCAGGATGCGCTTCTCCAGCGCGATCTGCATGTCGAGTGATTGGGTCAGGCTGGTCCCGGGAATCCGCATCGCCTGGATCGCGACGTCGCCTTCATCCAGGCTCGGGATGAACTCGCCGCCCATCCGTGTTGCCATGTACCCGCTCACGACCACGAGCATCACCGCCGCCACGACGATCATCCGCCGAAACCGGATCGCCAGATCGAGCAGCGGCAGATACGCCCGGTGCGCCAGCCGCATGAACCAGTTCTCTTTCTCGGACACTTTGCCTGTGACCAGCAGCGCCACCGCGGCGGGCACGAATGTCATCGACAGCAGGCTGGCGCCGAGCAGCGCCATCAGCACGGTCAGCGCCATCGGCGTGAACATCTTGCCTTCAACGCCGGTCAGCGTCAGCACCGGCAGATACACCACCGCGATGATCAGCGTGCCGAACAGACTCGGTTTGATCACTTCGCGCGAGCCGGCGATGATGGTGTCGAACCGTTCCTGACGGGTCAGCAGCCTGCCTTGCCGCTGCTGCTCGTGGGCCAGCAGCCGCAGGCAATTCTCGACGATGATCACGGCGCCGTCGATGATGATGCCGAAGTCGATTGCGCCGAGACTCATCAAATTGGCGCTGACCTTGTTCTCGAACATCCCGGTGATGGTGAACAGCATCGCCAGCGGGATCACCAACGCAGTGGCAAACGCCGCTTTGAAGTTGCCGAGGATCAGGAATAGGATCGCGATCACCAGCAGCGCACCCTCGACGAGGTTCTTCTCCACCGTCGCGATGGTGGCGTCGATCAGATGGGTGCGGTCGTACACAGCGCGCAGCGACATGCCTTCCGGCAGCGACTTCTCGATCTGCTGCAGCTTCGCAGCAACCCGCTGTGCCACGGTGCGGCCATTCTCGCCGATCAGCAGCATCGCGGTGCCGAGCACGACCTCCTGTCCG
This sequence comes from Rhodopseudomonas sp. BR0G17, assembly GCF_010907025.1. NCBI lineage: Bacteria > Pseudomonadati > Pseudomonadota > Alphaproteobacteria > Hyphomicrobiales > Nitrobacteraceae > Rhodopseudomonas > Rhodopseudomonas sp. BR0G17. The sequence continues at coordinate 35,336 of NZ_QUML01000027.1, forward strand.
TTCAGCGTCGCAGCGCCGGTGCGCAGGTCGGTGCCTTCCTTCACCTCGGCGACATCCATGATCCGCACAGGCACGCCGCTGCGCGAGCCGATCACGATCTGCCGGATTTCCTCGACGTCACTAACCTGACCCGGCGTGCGCACCAGATACTGCTCGCCGTTCTTCTCGATGTAGCCGGCGCCGACATTGGCGTTGTTGCTGGCGAGCGACGTCATCACGTCGCGGAAACTGAGGCGATAGGCCATCAGCTTCGCCGGATCGGGCAGCACGTGGAACTGCTTGGCGAAGCCACCGATGGTATTGACTTCGTTGACGCCGGGGACGTTGCGCAATTGCGGCTTGATGATCCAATCCTGCGCGGTGCGCAGATCGCTGGGCGTAAACGGCTTGCCGTCGGCGCGCGTCGCCCCCTCCTTCGCCTCGACGGTGTACATGTAGATTTCGCCGAGACCGGTCGAGACTGGTCCCATCGCCGTCTCGATTCCGGTCGGCAGCACATCCTTGGCGCGCTGCACACGCTCGTTGACGAGTTGCCGGGCAAAGTAGATGTCGGTGCCGTCCTTGAACACCACGGTGACTTGGCTCAATCCGTAGCGCGACAGCGACCGCGTGTTGACGAGGTTCGGCAGCCCGCCCATCGCGGTTTCGATTGGAAAGGTGATCCGCTGCTCGACTTCGAGCGGCGAATAGCCGGGTGCGTTGGTGTTGATCTGAACTTGGACGTTGGTGATGTCCGGCACCGCGTCGATCGGCAGCCGCGTAAAATTCCAGGCGCCGAACGCGCCCATCATCAGCACGCCGATCATCACCAGCCAGCGCTGGCGGACGGAGAAGGCAAGAACCCGGTCGATCATGAGCGATCTCCGCGAACCGAGGCGATCACATTAGTGCTCATGGGAGGCCGATCCCTTGCCGAGCTCTGCCTTCACCACGAAGCTGTTGGCTGCGGCGTAGCGATCACCATCGAGCAAGCCGAACATGACCTCGACATTCTCGGCATCGCGGTCGCCGAGCTCGACGTCGCGCACCTCGAACTTGTCGCCGTTACGGACAAACACCACGCTGCGATTTTCGACGGTCTGGATCGCCGAGGCTCGCACCGCGAGGGGCACCGGCTTGGCCGAGAGGATCAGCCGCGCCGAGACGAACAGGCCGGTGCGCAGGCGCAGCGCATCGTTCGGCACCACGGCACGGGCGAGCGCGCTCTGCGTATCGCTGCTGCCGACCGGGGAGATGTACGACAGGCTGGCCTCGATCGGCTTGCCGCCGTCGGCGACGTCGATCAAGATCTTGTCGCCGATCCGCACTCGCGGCAGATCGCGCCGATACACCGACAGGTCGACCCACACCGTGGAGACATCGGCGACGATGAACGCCGGCTTCTGCTCGGAAGCGTATTCGCCCAGCGAAATCTGGCGATCGATCACAGTGCCGGAGATCGGCGCGCGCATCTCGTAGACGCTGAGGCTCTGATTGCTTTCGATCTTGGCGAGCAGCTCGCCCTTCTCGACCGTGTCGCCGATCCGCTTCTTGATCTCCCGAACCACGCCGGGGAACCGCGGCGTGACCTGCACCAGCGTCTCCTGGTTGGGCTGCAGGATGCCGTTCAGCACCAGCGACTCGTGCAGCGTCTCTGCCTTGGCGGTGCGGATCTCGATGCCTGAGGCCGCGACCTTGGCGTCGCTCATCTCGACCGCGCCCTCCTCGCCGTGGCCCTCATGACCATGGTCCTTCTCACCCTCGGCGTGATTGTGTCCCTTTGAGTCCTTCGCAGCCTGCCGGGCCGGCTCGCGCGATCCGATCGGAGCATAGGCGGAAACGGCGGCACCGAGCGCAAACATCGCAGCGGCACCACAGATCAACATCAACGGTTTCATCATCGCGCGCCTCCCCGCGCCAATGCGAAAGGATTGCCGACCAGACCCTCGATGGTGGCGACGGCGACATGGAAGTTCTGCTGCGCCTCCTGCTCGCGCAGCCGCGCCTGCGCGACGCTGCCTTGGGCATCGAGCACTTCGAGCAGCGAGTAGCGCCCCTGGCCGTAGCCTTCTGAGATCGCGGCGGCGGCATCCCTGGCTTTCGGGATCGCGGTGTCGCGCAGGATTGCCAGCTCGCGCAGCGAGCCTTGCAGCGAGTCGTAGGCACGTCCCGCGATCACGATCAGCGTATTGCGATTGGCCTGTCGTTCCGCCGCGGTCTTGGCCAGGCTCTCCTGCGCCGATAGGATGTTGCCCTGGTTCTGATCGAACAGCGGGATCGGCACCGACACCGATAAGCGGACGGCGTTGTCGCCGGTCTCGTTGTAGCGCCGCCAGCCGGCCGCCACGGTGACGTCCGGATACGGCTTGAGGCGCGCCAGCAACAGCTCGGCGTTGCGCTGCGCATACACCGCCTTCCAGCGCACCAGCTGCGGATTGGCGTCGATCGCCGCAATCACGGACTGAAACGCCGGTGGTTTGCCGATTGCTTCGAGCCGGCCGGAGACCGCAGCGAATTTCGGCGCAGTATCGCCCATCAGGATCGCCAGCTCCCGCCGGGCGGTAGCGAGCGCCGACCGGGTGCGTTCGCGATCCGCCTTCACCAGCGCAGAAGCGACCTCGGCTCGGCCGGTCTCCGCCACCGACGATGCGCCGGCTTCGACGCGGCGCTGCAGCAGCGGCGTGATCGCGTCGATCGCGGCGATCTGCTCGTCGAGGATCTGAATGCGCCGCTGCAGCCCGAGCACCGTAACGAAAGCGATCGCGGTCTCGGACAGCACCTCGAGCCGCACCGCCTGGCGACCAATGGAGGCGGCATCGAGCCCCGCCTGCCCGGCGGCGATGCGGGCGTCGCGCTTGCCCCACAGCTCGAACATCTGGCTGATCTGTAGCGTCGACTCCGCCGACCGCGTGCCGCGATAAGCGCCTGAGCCGAACGAATTGTCCTGCTCGTAGGAGATCTCGGGATTGATCAGCGCACCGGATTGAATGCGCTGGCCCCGCGCGATGCCGACGTCACGTTCGGCGGCGGTGAGCCGCGGACTGGCGTTGAGGGCGCGCTGTAGCGCGTTGCCCATAGTCAGCGTTTGCGCACCGGCCTCTCCCGCCAGCACACAGCCGGCGAGCAAGACGGCCGCGCACGCGAGCCGCGTGGCGATCGAAGACAACATGATGAAGACCTGACGAACGACGGATTGAGGGCGCGTGGCGCCCAGCGGTCATGTTCAGATCAGGGCTTTTGGTGGCGGAGGTTCGATTCCACGCTGAACGCTGCGGCGTTCGGCGTCTTCATAGTGCATGGGCGCAGTGGCGAGCTCGGCCGCGGTCGCGACGACGCTCGGGCTCGGCAGCGACACCGAGAAGCAACCGTGGCAGTGGTGATCGCCCGCGATGATGCTATCCGAATGGTCGCCGCCGTGCGACGGCAGCGAGACGATCGTAGTGGCGGAACCAGTGGTCACGTCGAGATCGCACACCCCGTGCATGGCGCCCGCGAGCAGATACACCGCCAGCACGGCCATAGCGAAGGCCTGGCGCGAAACGCGCAGCAGACGATGCTGGAAAATGCGGGCGATCAGCTTCACGATGGCACTCACGGGTCGAGACAAGCGGATAACACGCGCCTCGCATCCCTGTCGATCTGCAATAACATAACAAAATCGCGGCGGATCGATCTGTCGCAGGCCGGGAACCCGCCTGCTCCTTCGGGCCTACTGCAAAGTTGCCGTGACGGGCAGATCGTCGAGCACGCAGCTTCGCCAATCGGTTCCACATCCCGCCGGCCAGCTTCCGCCGATGGCCATGAATAGCGCCGCCCCATCCGACAGGCGCGTCGCCTCCGCCTGAACATGCGCGATCGAGGCATTGAGGTAGGTCTGCTGGGCGTTCAGAACCACAACCTGATTAACCTGCCCGAGCGCAAGCTGCTTGCGGATGATGTCGAGGCTGGCCTTTGCTGCGGCCTCCGATTTGGCGGCAGCGCGCACCAGGGCTGCATCGTGCTGCAGGCTCTGCAGCGCGTCGGCGACATTCTGCAGCGCCGAGATCACGGCCTGGCGATACTGCGCGTCCGCCTGCTCCAGTGCCGCCTCGGCGGCGCGCTGCTTGTGCAGCAAGGCCATGCCGTCGATGATCGGTTGGGTGGCATTGGCGGCCAGCAGATAGAACCCGGTGCCGGGCGCGAACAGTTGCGCAAAGTTGGTAGCGCTCGCGCCGGCCGTGCTGGCGCCGACGCTGATGTTCGGCAGGCGCGCCGCCACCGCCACACCGACCTGCGCGCTTACCGCATGCAGATTGGCCTCCGCAGCCCGAACGTCCGGCCGGCGTCGCACCAGCGTGCTCGGCACCACAACCGGAATGTTGCGCGGCAGGCTGAGGCGCGCCAGCTCGAAACGCTCCGGGACCTGGGCCGCCGAGTAGTTGCCGGCCAGCGCGGTCAACAGATCTCGTTGAATAGCCAGCTGCTTCTCCAGCGGCGGCAAGGTCTGCTCGACCTGGGCAAGCGCCGCCTCCTGGGTCAGGACATCGACCTGCGCCGCCTGCCCTGCCTCGAACTGCGACTTAAGGATGCCGAGGATGTCGCGCTCGATCGCCACAATCTTCTTGGTGGCAGCGATCTGGCCGCGCAGCGAGGCCTCCCCGATCGCCGCAGTGACGACATTGGCGGTCAGCGTCAAATGCGTCGCCTCGAGTAGGAACTGCTGTTGCTCGGTGACGGCATCAAGGCTCTCCACCGCCCGCGCGTTGCCGCCCCAGACGTCGAACGTGTAGGCGATGTTGAGTTGCGCGGTGTGCAGCGACAGCCGCTGCTGCGGCGCATCGGAAGCCTCGTTGTTCGACGACAATTGTGTCGATGGACCATAGCTGGCGCTGACCTGCGGAAAGAACAGTCCGCGCTGCGCCAGCGCATTGAAGTGCGCCACCTTGATCGCAGCATCCGCCGCCTGCAGGCTTGGATTGCGAACCACCGTCGCGCGCACCAGCCGGTCGAGCGGCTCCGAGCGAAACGCCGACCACCAGCGGGTCGGCACATCCTCGGCGACCACGAAAGGCTGGGTCTTCCCTGGCGACCTCACAGGCACGGCCGCCGCCGTATAGCGATCGACCTCGGGGGACGGGGGCTGCACGAAATTCGGACCGACAGCACAGCCGGCGAGACAAACGCACGTGCCGAGGGCGCCGAGCCAACGCAGCATCACGGCTCTCCCTGTGGTGCTGCCTGGGGAGCAGCGCTGGTCCGCCCCACCTCCTCGCGAGCAAAAGCGAGCTTGCGCAGCGCCGGTGCCACCGCCAGCAGCAACAGCGGGCCGATGAACATGCCGCCGACCACAACGGTCGCCAGCGGCCGCTGCACCTGGCTGCCGATGTCGTGCGAGAGCGCCGCAGGAAACAGCCCGACGCCAGCCGACAGCGCCGTCATCAGCATCGGTCGCATCCGTTGCTCGGAGGCCTGCCGCACCGCATCGGCGACGCTCACGCCGCCGGCGCGTAGCTCGCGGAAATAGGTGATGTTGAGGATGCCGTCCATCACCGCGACGCCGAGCAGCGAGATGAAACCGATCGCGGCCGAGACGCTGAATTCCAGCCCGGACAGATACAACGCGATGACGCCGCCGCCGGCCGCGAACGGAATGCCGAGCAGTGCTATCAGGCTGTCGCGCAGCGTATTGAACAACGCATAGAGCAGCACGAACACCAGCAGCAGCGTGATCGGCACCACGATCATCAACCGCGCTTTGGCATCCTGGAGATTGTCGAACTCGCCGGACCAGATCAGCCGATAGCCGGGCGGCAGCTGCACCGCGTCGTTGACCCGCTGCTGTGCCTCGGCGACGGTGCCGCCAAGGTCGCGGCCACGGACGCTGAACTTGATCGGAATGTAGCGCTGGCTCCTCTCGCGGTAGATGAAGGACGCGCCGGTGTCGAGCGAGATGTTGGCGACTTCGCTGAGCGGGATGTAGGCGTTGACGCCGCTCGGCGTCGCGTAAGCGATCTTCAGCTCGCGCACCGCATCGACGCTTTCGCGAAACTTCGGATCGAGCCGCACCGCGACGCCGAACTGTCGGTCGGCTTCGAGCACCGTGGTGGCGATGCTGCCGCCGACCGCCGCCTGAATCACCGAATTGACATCGCCGGTGTTGAGGCCGTAGCGCGCGGCGCGCTCGCGATCGACCTTGATGTTGAGATTGGGCTGGCCGAGCAGATGAAACACGCCGAGGTCGGCGACGCCGCGCACCTTGGCCATCTCCTGCATCACTTGCCCGGCGAGTTGCTCCAGCACCTGCAGGTTCGGACCGACGATCTTGACCGAGTTGGCGCCCTTCACCCCGGACAGAGCCTCCTCGATATTGTCCTGGATGTACTGCGAGAAATTGAAGGTGACGCCCGGCAGCTCGGCGTCGAATTCCTTCTGCAGCTGCTCCGCCAGCATCTCCTTGGTCAGGCCTGCTGGCCATTCCGAGAACGGCTTCACCGGGGCGAACAGTTCGACGTTGGAGAACGCAGAGGCGTCGCTGCCGTTGTCGGGTCGGCCGTGCTGCGACACCACGGTGATGACTTCCGGATGCCGCAGCAGGATCTCGCGCATCTTGCGAACGTAACTGGTGCCGGCATCGAGCGACATCGTCGGCGGCATCGCGGCCCGGATCCAGAAATTGCCCTCCTCCAGCGCCGGCAGAAACTCGCTGCCGAGACGGCTGGCCGCCAAACCGGCGACACAAAGGAACACCAGGCCAACGACCGCCGCGACCTTGGTGCGGCCAAGCGACCAGCGCAGCACCGGCTCATAGGCGCGGCGCAGACCGCGCACGATCGCGGTCTCGTGTTCCTCAATGGTCTTCGGCAACAGCAGCGATGCCAGCACCGGTGTGATCGTGAAGGTCGAGATCAGCGCACCTGCCAGTGCATAGCCATAGGTCCGCGCCATCGGCCCGAAGATCTGGCCTTCGACGCCCTGCATGGTGAACAGCGGCACGAACGCGGTCACCGTGATTGCAGCGGTGAACAGCACCGCTTTGTCGACCTGCAGTGCGCTGAGAAAGATCAGCCGCAGCCGATCGGTCCACACCTGCGGCTCGCCCGTGCCGGCGCCGCTCTGCTGCAGCTGCGCCAGCATCCGCCGCTGCTGCTCGGCTGGCGATTGCAGATTGCGGAAGATGTTCTCCATCATGATCACGGCGGAGTCGACGATGATGCCGAAATCGACCGCGCCGAGCGACAGCAGATTGGCATCCTCGCCACGCAGCACCAGGATGATGATCGAGAAGAACAGCGCGAACGGAATGCTGGCGCTCACGATCAGCGCGCTGCGCAGGTCGCCTAGAAAGATCCACTGGATCAGGAACACCAAGAGGCAACCGACGATCAGATTGTGCAGTACCGTCCGGGTGGTCACCGCGACGAGCGCGCCGCGATCGTAATACGGCACGATCTTGACACCGGGCGGCAGGCTGCCGTCGCGATTGAGCTTGGCGACCTCCTCCTCGACCTTCGGCACGATGTCGTTGGTGTGCTGGGTCCGCCCCATCACCACGATCGCGGCGGCGACATCGTCGCTGCTGTCGCGCCCGGCGATGCCGAGCCGTGGCACATAGCCGACCGAGACCTTGGCGACATCCTTGATCTGGATCGGCAGCCCGCCCGACTGGGTCAGCACGACGTTTTCGATGTCCTGGACTTTGTAGCCATTGGCGATGGAATCATCGCCGCCGGAATCGACCAACCCAATGCCGCGGATGTTCACGGACTGTTGGCCGATGGTGATTTCGCGCGCACCGACGTTGAGGTTCGCGTTGCCGAGCGCCGACACCATCTGCGGCACGGTGATGTTGTAGGCCTCCAGCTTCTGCAGGTCGGCGTCAACATTGAACTGCTTGGTGGTCCCACCCCAGGCGTTGATCTGCACCACCCCAGGCACCGTCATCAGCCGCCGCGCCACGATATAGTCCTGCACAGTGCGCAGATTGGTCAGCCCGTAATTCGGCGGACCGACCAATTGATAGCGGAAGATCTCGCCGACCAGGCTCGACTGCTGAATGGTCGGCACCAGATTATTCGGCAGCGAAATGTTCTGCTGGATCGAATTGGCAGCCTGCGTCAGCGCGAAATAGTAGTCGACCCCGTAGGCAAAGGTGACGCGGACGAACGATAGGCCGTAGAACGATGTCGAGCGGATGTTGACCACGCCGGGTGTCGGATACAGCCCGACCTCCATCGGGATGGTGTAGTACTTCTCCATCTCCTCGGCTGACAGCCCCGCGGCCTGCGCGGTGATCTCGAGGATCACCGGCGCAGGATTTGGATAGGCCTCGACGTTGAGCCGGGTGAACGCGGCGATGCCGGCGCCACCGAACACGATCAGCGCCAGCACGATGATGGCCTTCCGGGTCAGGCCGAACTCGATGATGCTCTTGAACACGATGAACGCCGCCGGCAGTTGTGTCGGTCAGCCGCTCGCGGCATTCGCGAGCTTGTTGCTGAGGAAGATCGCGCCGGTGCCCACCACCAGCTCACCCGGCGCGAGGCCGTCGAGGATCTGGCGGCGGCCGCCCTGAGCCAGGCCGATCTTGACCAGCCGGCGTTGAAAGCTGCGACGGTCGCGTGTCACCCAAACCGCCATGGTCCCGTCACCTTCGCGCACCACCGCATCGAGCCGCACCGCGGGGGACGTCACCGGCTTCGCCACCTCGATAGTGAAATTGGCCAGCATGCCGGGGCGCAGCAGATTGGCCGGGTCGTCGATCTCTGAGCGAACCAACTGGCGGTGCGAACTCGGATCGATGCTGCTGCCGAGCGCCGTCACCCGGCCGCGAAACACCTGCCCAGGATAGGCCGCCACCCGCGCTTCGACCGGCTGGCCGAGCCGGAACGCGGGCGCATCGGTCTCGACGACGTTGGCCACCATCCATTTGATCGACAGATTGGCGAGCGTCAGCGGCGCAGGCGCGCTGCCGGGTTGCACGTAGAGACCCGGTGCCGCGTTGCGTGCGGTCACCTGCCCGTCCACCGGGCTGCGCACGATCAGGGTCGAGTCGACGTGCCGCTCGGCGATGATGCGGTCGATCTCGGCTTCCGATTTGCCGAAGATGCGGACTGCATCTCGCGCGGCCTTGTGATTGCCTTCAGCGGTCTGCTGATCGGACGTGGCTTGATCGACATCGCGCTGCGGCGCACCGCCGGTCTTCAGCAGTTGCCGCACGCGGTTGAGATTGCGGTTCTGCAGCTCCAGTACGCCGGCGGTCGCGAGCAGCGTCGACTCCGCCTGCAGCAGATCGGAACTGTCGATGGTGAACAGCGGCGCGCCCTTCTTCACCTCGTCGCCCAGATTGAAGAAGGTGTCGATGATCCGTCCGGCATAGGGCGTGAACACCTGCACCAGCAGGTTTTCGTTGTAGGCGATCGAACCCAATGCGTCCTTGGTGATGCGGAATTCGCGCTGCTCGACCGCTTCGATGCTGATCGCCTCGACCTGCTTGGCCGAGAGCGCGATCGTCTGCTGGGCTAGATCGATGCCATCCCGGCTCGTATCCGCCGGCTGCGCTCCGGCCGGCGCGACGAGACTGCCGGATCGCATGGCAAGCCCCACGCACCCAGCCGCAATCAGAAGCGCGACCGCTGCAGCGTAAATCGGTGTCTTCCAGCTGTGCTGCATCTGCGCCCCGCAGTCGAACAGATCGGCCGTTTCCGGACGCCTTCGCTGTGGTTAGCAGACCGAGCTTACACCAACCTGACACGGCGCCGTCGCGCTCGCAAAATTACCAATTTCGCTGCCTTCGTTTGACTTCTGTACGCTCACGGCTTGCACGTGGTACGAAGCACAAGTCCCGATCGTCACAATCTTGTTTGCCCCCGCGATGCGCCTCCTGATCGTCGAAGACAACCTCGAACTGGCGGACCTGATTTCGCGGGGCGTCAATGCCGCCGGCTACGATGTCGATATCGTCAGCGGTGTCGAGGATGCGCGCGCTGCACTTGCATCGGTGAACTACGTCGCGATGGCGCTCGACCTCGGATTGCCGGACGGCGACGGCATGTCGCTATTGCGCGAACTGCGCGCCGGCCATGAATCGATCCCGGTGCTGGTGCTGACCGCGCGCAGCGGCGTGCAGGACCGCGTCTCCGGCTTGAAGGCCGGCGCCGACGACTATCTGGTCAAGCCGTTCGCGATCGAGGAGATGGTGGCGCGCATTGAAGCCATTCTGCGTCGCCCTGGTCACCTGCTCGGCCGCTCGCTTACCCTCGGAAATCTGACTTTCGATACCGAAGGCCGCCAGATCTTGATCAGTGGCGGGCCGCGCCTGTTGTCGGGCCGCGAGCTCAACGTGCTCGAATTGCTGCTGCGCAGGCAAGGTCGCGTCGTGCCGAAGAAGACGCTCGAGGATCAGATCTTCGGCCTCGGCGGTGACGTCGCCTCGAATGCGGTCGAGGTCTATGTCTCGCGGCTGCGCAAGCAGCTCGAAGAACTCGGTGCCACGGTGCAGATCCGGACGATCCGCGGCGTCGGCTATCTGCTGTCGGAGATCAAGTAAGTGTTCCGGCGCGACTCGCTGACCACCCGCATCCTGCTGCTGCATGTGGTGGCGCTGACGATCACCGCGGTGGTGCTGCCGCTGATCCTGTTCTGGCTGCTCAATCGCGAGATCGACAGGCTGCACAGCGATGCGATGCGTCGCCAAGCTGAAGTCGTAGCCGAACATCTCACCGTCGGCTCGGACGGGCAACTCGATCTCACCCTGCCGCAGGACCTGCGTGACGTGTATTCGGCGGCCTATGGCCGCTATGCCTATGCGGTGATCGACAGCTCAGGCCAAGTGCTGTTCAGTTCGAACCCGGACCGCGAACCGCTGCTACCGCGCCGATCCGCGGACCGCGCCTCGTGGTTCGGTCTCGTCACTGGTTCGACCGGGTTGTCGGGAGACAGCATCGAGCGACGCATTGGCGGCCGGACGCTGACGATCCAGGTGGTCGAAGATCTGTCGAATGGCGACGTCATCATCGACGACATTGCAGCCAACTTCTTCCATCGCGCCGGCTGGATCGTTCTGCCGATCCTGCTGCTGCTCCTCGCCTTCGACATCGTGATCTTCCGGCGCGCGATCCGCCCCCTGGTCGACGCTTCGGAGCGCGCCGCCAGTATCGGCCCGAGCCGCACCGACATCCGGCTGCCGATGCAGGGTATCCCCAGCGAAATCCGACCGCTGGTCAGCGCTGTGAATCAGGCGTTCGATCGGCTCGAACACGGCTTCAACGAGCAGCGCCGGTTCACCGCGGATGCCGCTCACGAACTGCGGACGCCGCTCGCGATCCTCAGCGCGCGGATCGAGACGCTGGAGCCGAAACCGGCCGGGAAAGACCTGCAGCGCAACCTTGCCGCGATGAGCCGGATCGTGTCGCAGCTGCTTGATGTCGCCGAGATGGACGCGATGCGGGTCGATCCGGACGAGACCATCGACCTCGTCGAGATCGCAACCGAACTGATCGAGACCGTCGCGCCGGCTGCGCTCACCGCCGGGAAGGAGATCGGCCTGCGCGGCGGTGATCATCCCGTCCCTGTGCGCGGCAATGCCGAGATGATCCGGCGCGCGCTACGCAACCTCGTCGACAATGCGATCCGCCACACACCACCAGGCACCGAGGTGATGATCGAAATCGATGCGGAGCGACCCAGCGTCGCGGTGCGCGATCATGGCCCCGGCATCGCAGAGGCTGACCGCGGCCTGATCTTCCAGCGGTTCTGGCGCGGCAACCGCGCCCGCAGCGATGGCGCCGGACTGGGCCTTGCGATCGTCAAAGCGGTCGTCGACGAACATGGCGGCGCCATCGACGTGGTCGACGCTCCAGGCGGCGGTGCGCTGATCACGTTGACGTTCAGAAGCCGGAGGTGACCTCACGCTGACGCGCGCAGCCTGAGAGGGAGCATGTCGGATTGAGCTCCGATCAAATCACCGGAGGCGTGGTCGCGCCGGCTCCCAGCGATCGCTGCACCATCACCGTATCGGCCCAGCGGCCATAACGATACGCGACGCCTGGCAGCCGCCCGACGGTGGCGAAGCCGAAGCTATGGTGCAGGCCGAGCGAAGCGGTGTTGTCGCCGTCGATGTAGCCGATCATCTGACGGAAGCCCGCCGCGGCGCAGGCGTCGATCAGCTCGTGCACCAACAACCGGCCGATGCCGCTGCCGAGGTGATCCGGATGCACATAGATCGAGTGCTTCACCGTATAGCGATAAGCCGGCCGCTTGCGAAACAGCACCACATAGGCATATCCCACGACGGTCTCGCCACGGATCGCCACCAGATGCGGAAAGCGGCGATTGCGTAGGTTCTTGCGCCGCTCTTTCAGATCGTCCGGCTGCGGCGTGCCATGGTCGTCGATCCCCTCATCGAGACCGCGCCGGATGTAATAGCGATAGATATCGAGCATCGCCTCGACGTCGCCGTCGTGCGAGGCGCGGATCAGGATCGGCGAAGCGGCGTCCACGGCAACTCCAAAGGGCGGCAGGCTATTCGGCCACGACATAGGTGTAGAGACGAACCCGGCCCGCTTCGTCGAACTCGCGATAGACGCCCTGGATCTCGACGTCGAAGCCGGGGAATTCGTTGAAGCTGCGCTCGAACATCTGCAAGTAATCAAGCATCGGCTTGGCCCGTTCACTCAGCCGCTCGCCGGGAACAATCGTCGCAATCCCCGGCGGATAGACCACGAACGGCGTGGTGGCGATCCGGTTCGCGACCTGGCTGATCGGCAGATAATCGACATCGTTGCGCACCAGGCAGCGCGCGGCGTCGTGCGGCGACATCGCGATTTCGGGCATGTGTTCGGGCAGGAATTGCTTGGCCTGCAGCGCGCTGACATCGGCATCGCGGAAGAACCGGTGCATCTGACCGCACAGGTCGCGCAGCCGCACGCCGGCATAGCGCGCCGGCCGGCGCCGGCAGAATTCCGGGATCACCTCGTCGAGCGGCGCATTGTCGTCGTGCAGCTTCTTGAACGCGACGAGGCCGCTGATCAGCGTGCCGGCCTTGCTCGCCTCGACGCCCGGCGTCAGCAGAAACAACAGCGAGTTGAGATCGTTCTTCTCCGGCACAATCCGGTTCTCGCGCAGATATTGCGCCACCACCGGCGCCGGCACGCCGTGCTCGGCATAGCGGCCGGTCGCGCGGTCGAAGCCGGGCGTCAGCAGCGTCAGCTTGTTCGGATCGGTCATGGCGAAGCCGAGCGCCATATCGGCAAAGCCGTGCCAGGCTGCCCTCGGTCCGATTTGCCAGAACGCCGGATCGGTCGCGAGCTGGTCGGTGCTCACCGCCTCCCAGGCGACGTCGTGCACGGCGCCTTCGCGCGCGGCATCCGCGATCGTCACCCGATCGGGCACGAACGGATCGAAGAACCACCGCCGCTCGGCCCGCGCCTCCTTCTCTTCGAACTCCCGCCGCACCGCGCGGATCTTCTTGCGCAGCTCGATGCCGAGCCGGATCGTATCGTCCCACAGCACTTCGCCGGAGCGGCCCTTCATCATCTGCGCGCCGACATCGAGGGAAGCGAACAGCGGATAGAACGGTGACGTCGAGGCGTGCTGCATGAAGCTCTCGTTGAAGCGCCGGTGCTCGACCCGCCGCTTCTGGCCGCGGATGTGGCGATCCTTGATGTGGATCTGCGAGGCCTGGGAGAAACTGGCGAGCTGCTTATGGGTCGACTGCGTCGCGATAATGCCGGGCGCGTCGTCGCCGAGATTCGACAGCCCCATCGCGAACCGGCCGGCGTAGAGCGGGTGAAACTTCATGAAGCCGGCCCAGGCTTCGTCGAACAGGATGTAGTCGCACAGATGCCCGATGCGGCGTAGGATCATCTCGGCGCTGTGGATGGTGCCGTCATAGGTGCACTGCTCGACCACGGCGACGCGGAACGGACGCGGCTTGCGCCACGCTTCCGGGTCCTTGACCAGCGGATGGCTGCGGATGCGTTCGCGCAAGGCCTCTTCGTCCAGCGCATCCCATGCCACCGGGCCGATCAGCCCCCAGGCGTTGCGGACGGTGGGGATGTAGACCGGAATCCCGCCGCCCATCATCAGCGCGCCGTGGTGCGCCGCCTTATGGTTGTTGCGATCGAACAGGACGAGGTCGCCGTCGGTGACCAGCGCACCGAGCGCGACCTTGTTGGAGGTCGAGGTGCCGTTGAGCACGAAGTAGGTCTTCTCGGCGCCGAAGATCTGCGCGGCCTCCTTCTGCGCGCGCAGCGCCGGCCCCTCATGGGTCAGCAAATCGCCGAGGTCGAGCACCGAATTGTCGAGGTCGTCGCGAAACACCGCCTCGCCAAGGTGCTCGATGAACACCCGGCCGATCGGGCTGCGGCTGTAGAACATGCCGCCGTTATGGCCGGGGCAGGTCCAGAGCTGGTTGCCCTCCTCCGCATAATCGACCAGCGCGCCGAAGAACGGCGTCTTCAGCGTGTCGGCATATTGCTTAAGCCGGCTGATCAGATTGCGCGCGATGAAGGTCGGCGTCTCTTCGGAGAGAAAGACGTAGCCGTCGATGAAATCCAGCACCTCGACCGGCACTTCCTCAAACCGCTTGCGGCGGATCAGCAGCACGATCGGGAAATCGAGGCCGCGCCGCCGCATCAGGTTGATCAGCGCAGCAGTCTTGCCCTCGAGCCCCTTCTTGCCCCAGTCGACCACCATGCAGCCGATCGCGGCGTCAGTCTGCACCGCGATCTCGGCATCCTCGAGCTTGCGCGCCTTGACGATCTCGAAGCCGGACCGTTCGATCTCGGCGACGATCTGGTTGAACCGGATGCCCTCAAGATCATCCGCCTCGAAGGTGGGAGCCGAGAACAGAAAGGTGAAACGCCTGAAATAGTCCATGAGGGTGCCCACGTGAATCGCCGACACTCTCTCGCCGGGTTGTGTGACAGTGTGGTGACAATGGCTGTGGCCAGCGGCTGCCATGGATGACGCGCGAGCGGCGGTCGCGGTAGCCGGCGCAACAACTTCAAGTGGTGCGCCGCCACACAGGCCGACGACTGTTCGCGCAATGTACGCGAGCCGACGCTCCCCAGCGAACGGGCCGCCCCTCCATGATCACGCTCTGACCGCTGATGTCCGTTGTCCGCGGAGCTGATTAATCGCGAGGCGGCATCTGCCTGGACAATGCGGTCGACAGGCGGACGGGGTTGCTGCAAAGCTGGCGGAAATCAGCCCACAGCCGAATGGAGCCGTAATGACGAATGACCGCCCTACCGATCCCCGCACCAAATGGGCGCAACTTTCGCAAAGCGAGCGCGACGCGGCTTACGACAACAACAGCGCCGTCAAGAACAGCCCCGAGTTGATCGCCGAACGTAACTCCTCGTCCGCGCAGGCACGCGCGACGTTGAAGTCGGTGCTCGACCTGTCCTACGGCCCACGCCCGAACAACAAGATCGACCTTTATCCCGCGGCCGAGCGCGACGCGCCCTGCCTGGTGTTCTGGCACGGCGGCTATTGGCAGAAGAATTCGCGCGAGCTGTTCGCCATATTGGTCGGAGGCATCGCCGCGCACGGCTGGTCGATGGCAATCCCCGGTTACTCATTGGCGCCCGACGTGACGCTGACCACAATCGTCGAAGAGAGCCGCGCGGCGCTGGACTGGCTCGCCGCGCATGGCCCGGAGCACGGCGTCGCCGGGCCAGTCGTCACCTCGGGCTGGTCGGCTGGCGGCCACCTCGTGGCGATGACACTGGATCATCCGCTGGTCACCGCGGGGCTGTCGATCTCCGGAGTGTTCGATCTCGGGCCGATCCGCGATACCGGGCTGAACAAGGCGCTGCAACTCACCGATGAAGAAGTCGAAAAGCTGTCTCCATCGCGATTGCCGGTGATCGACAAGCGCCTCGACCTCGCCTACGGCGCGAACGAACTGCCGGCGCTGGTGCTGGATTCGATGGACTTGTACGCGCGCCGTCAGGCCGCAGGTGCACCGGGTCGGCTGCTGCCGCTCGCCGGCCACGATCATTTCTCGATCCTCGCCGAACTCCGCAAGCCCGACGGCGCGCTCGTCAAAGCCGCGCATGAATTGGTCGGCTGAGGCTTACAGGTGCAAAGCCAGCGCTACATAGTCCTGCACCGACTTTCCCGTCATGCCCGGCCTTGTGCCGGGCATCCACGCCTTACTGAGCTGCCTCGCCCAAAGGCGTAGATGGCCGGGACAAGCCCGGCCATGACGACCTTGGTGTACAACTTGGTTCGGTTCGGGCTAATCAGCCGGAATGAGATTGGTGGCAGGTCCTCAGCGCTTCGGCATCAAGCTTACAGCGTTGATCAACACTTCGCCGCGCTCGACCCGGACCGGATAAAGCCGTAACGGCCGGCTCGGCCAGCCGTCCGAGATCGCTCCGTCAATCAGGCTGAAGGAGGCGTCGTGGCGCGGACAGGCTAGCCGCCCGTTGACCACCCGTCCGCAGGCGAGATCGGCCTGCTCGTGCGGACAGGCCCGCTCGCACGCCGACACCATGCCGCCGTCCGAAATCAACGCGAGATCGACGCCGGCCACACGAACCGCGACGATGCCCTCGGCCGTCAGCCGCGGCAGGCTGCAGACCGGAAACCATTGGTCCTGTGACCGCGCAACGCCGCCGGTCCAATCCTCAGCCACCGAGATACGCCTTGCGGACGTGCGGATTGGCGATCAGCTCGGCGCCGGTGCCCGACAACACGATGCGACCGCCTTCCAGCAAGTAAGCGTGGTCGCACATGTCGAGCGCCGCAAAGGCGTTCTGTTCGACTAGCAGCACCGTGGTGCCGGTGTCGCGGATGCGGCGGATGATCGCGAAGGTGCGCTCCACGATGTTCGGCGCCAGCCCGAGCGATGGCTCGTCGAACATCACTAGGCGTGGCCGGCTCATCAGCGCACGACCGATCGCAAGCATTTGCTGCTCGCCGCCGGACAGCGTGCCAGCGGCCTGTTTGCGGCGCTCGGCAAGTCGCGGAAACTCGCCATAGATCCGGTCGCGGTCGGCGGCCACCTCGGATCGATCGCTGCGCAAATAAGCGCCCATGTCGAGGTTTTCCTCGACAGTCATGTGCGGAAATACGCGGCGGCCTTCCGGGCAATGCGCGATGCCGGATTTCAGAATGCGGGGCGGCTTTGCGCCCGTCAGCACCTCGTTGTCGAACCGCAGCGCGCCGGCGCGCAGCGGCACCAGGCCGGAGATCGCCCGCAGCGTCGTGCTCTTGCCGGCGCCATTGGCTCCGATCAACGCGACGAGCTGCCCGGCCTTGACCTCGAAGGTGATGCCCTGCAGCGCAGTGACGCCGCCATAGCCGCATACGGCGTTGATGAGCTCAAGCATGCTTCACCCCTTGGCCGAGATAAGCTTCGATCACCGCCGGATCGTTGCGGATCACGTCCGGCGTCCCTTCGGCGATGATCCGGCCGTAGTTCAGCACCACGATCCGATCCGACACGCTCATCACCATCGGCATGTCGTGCTCGACAAGCAGGATCGTGATGCCACGATCGCGGATCTTGCGGATCAGCTGGACGAACGTATGCGTCTCCGATGCGTTCATGCCGGACACCGGCTCGTCGAGCAGCAGCATCGACGGCTCGGCGGCCAGCGCCAGCGCAACGCCGACCAGGCGTTGCTCGCCGTAAGACAGCGAGCCGGCGAGATCATGCGTCCGGCGGCCGAGGCCGACCCATTCGACCAGCTCGGCCGCCTTCTCTTTCAGCTCCGCCTCCAGCCGCCGCACCCGCGGCAGCCCGAGCACCGACGGCAGCACGCCGACCCGGCCGCGGCGATGCAGCCCAATCAGGACGTTGTCGTAGACCGTGTCGTTGGGAAACACGCTCGTGCGCTGGAAGGTGCGGATCAGACCGAGATCGGCGATCGCTTGCGGCTTCATCCCGCGCAGCGACTGGCCGCGATAGGTGACGTCGCCATGTGTCGGCGTCAGGAAGCCGGTGACGACGTTGAATGCCGTGGTCTTGCCGGCGCCGTTCGGGCCGATCAAGCTGACGATCTCGCCCTCGCCCACCGAGAACGTCATGTCGGAGATCGCGACGAGGCCGCCGAAGTGCATCGCGACCTTGTCGACGCTGAGCGCAGTCCGTATCGCAGGCTGCTTCAAGGCTGCAGAGACTGTCATCATGCGCCCTCCTCGACGCCACGCTTGGCGAAGCTTGGCGTTGCCACCGATTTCATCCGCGGGAGCCACTGCACCAGCGCCGGCACGATGCCGCGCGGCATGATGAACAGGATGACGATCAGCGCGCTGCCATAGGCGATCCACTGCGCCTCCGGCGCCATCACCGGCCGCAGCGCCACTGGCATCAGGCCGAAGATCAGCCCGCCGACCACCGGCCCGGCGAGCGTGCCCTTGCCGCCGGTGATCACCATGATCACCATCGTCACCGTGTTGATGAAGGCGAAAATTTCAGGATCGATGATCTTGATGTAGTGCGCGTACAAGCTGCCGGCGCCGCCGCAAATGCCGGCCGAAACCACAGCCGCCGGCGTCAATATCTTGGTGACATCGATGCCGATCGACACCGCCAGCGTCTCGTTCTCCATCAAGCCACGCATCGCCCGACCGACATGCGAACGCACCAGCCGGGCGATCAGGAGATAACAAAGCACGGCAACGCCAAGCACTAGGTAGTAGTTGTGCAGCTTGGTGCGGAAGATGAACTCGCCCAGCCCGGGGAAGCTCACCTGCATCGGCGGGATGCTCGTCAGCGCCAACGGCCCCTGCGTCAGCTCGACCCAATTCAGCGCCACCAATCGCACCACCTCAGCGAACGAGATGGTGACGATGACGAAATAGGCGCCGCGCACCCGGAACGACAGACGCCCAACCAAATAGCCGCACAGCGCCGACACCAGCACGGCGACCGTGAAGCCAGCCAGCGGCGGCCACGGCTCGTGCACGACGTGCAATCCGAACGGCAGGTTGACGCTGAAGCCGAGCGAGGTCAACGCGCTGACATAGGCGCCGATGCCGAAGAAGGCGATGTGGCCTAGGCTAAGCTGGCCAGTGAAGCCGAGCAGCAGATTGAGGCTCATCGCGCCGATCACGAAGATCCCGGTGGTGATCAGCGCGTTGAGCAGATACGGATCGCTCAGCCATAGCGGAACGGCGGCGAGCGCAGCGACGATGATGATCGACAGTAACAATTTCATCCGACGCGCTCCGCACGAGGAAACAGCCCGGTCGGGCGGAAGACCAGCACGGCGATGATGATCAGGAAGCCCATCGCGTCGCGATAGCCGGACGAGATGTAGCCGGCGCCCAGCTCTTCGGCGAGCGCCAGGATAAAGCCACCGATCACCGCACCTGTGATGTTGCCGAGACCGCCGAGAATGACGATGGCGAACGCCTTGACGGCGGCGAGGTCGCCCATCGCCGGATAGACCACATAGACCGGGCCGAGCAGCGCGCCGGCCGCGGCGGCAAGGCTCGAGCCCATTGCAAAGGTCGAGGTGTAGATCAGGTTGACGTTGACGCCCATCAGCGCTGCCGTGTCCTGATCCTGGAAGGTCGCGCGCATCGCGCTGCCGAGCCGGGTGCGGTTGATCAGCACGTAAGTGAGCACGATCAGCGCGCCGGCGGCGAGCAGCACGAATAGCCGCAGCCACGACACCGAGATCGGGCCGATCTCCAGCGGCGCATCTGGAAACGGCGTCGGCACCGATTTGGCGACGCCGCCCCACACCCACAGCGTCGCCGACTGCATCGCGATCCAGGCGCCGATCATCACCAGCATGGTGGTGTCGATGTCGGAGCCGCGCAGCGGCCGCAGCAACGTCAATTCCACCAGCGCGCCGAGCGCCCAGCCGCTCGCGATCGCCAGCGGCAGCGCGACGAAGAAGTTCAACTCGAACTTCTGCACCACGATGAACATCACGTAGGCACCGAAGGTGTAAAGAATGCCATGGGTGAAATTCACGACATTCATGATGCCGAAGATCAACGTGAGGCCGATGCCGAGCAGCGCATAGGTGCCGCCGAGCACGAGCGTGTTGATGAGATGCTGGAGTAATTCGCCCAAGGTCGATCCTCACCTGCCGGGGGAGGACGAGGCGCTGGTCGCGCCTCGCCGGTGGTCGTGTCGTACGATCAGAGGTCCTTCATCCCGACTTTGCCGTCGGTGATCTCGATCAGGTACACGTTGGGCTGGCTCTGGCCGCTCTCCTTGCCGGCAGGGCCGGATTTCTGGAACACGATGTCGCCGTTCAGGCCCTTCAGCTTGATGTCCCACAGCGCCGCCTTGATCGCGGCCGGCTCGGCCTTGCCGGCCTTCTCGATCGCGGCCGCCGCGGTGCGGATGCCGTCATAGCCGCGGAAGCTCTCGGTGCAGCCCGCGAAGTCGAAGCCGCGCTTCTTCCATTCGGAGACGAAGTACGTGGTCGCTTCCGGGTTCGGCGTCTTGTCTGGGAACCACGGCAGGAAGGTCGTCAGATGCATGGTGCCGTTGGCGGCGGCCCCGGCCTGGGCGATGATCTGGTCGGGGTTCTGCGAACCGCCGGTGGTGATAATCCGCTTCTTCAGGCCGAGCGCGGCCGCCTGCTTGAACAGCAGCGTGAGCTGATCGACCGCCGCGGTGACGATGATCGTTTCGGAGTCCGAGCCCTTCAGTTTGGAGAGCTGTGCGCTCATGTCCTGGGCGCCCTGGTCCATGGTCTCGACCAGGCCGACGCCGATGCCCTTCTCCTTCATCATCTTGCCGAAGTCCTCGGCGGCGCCGCGGCCCCAATCGTTGTTGATGACCAGGAAGTCGACCTTCTTCAGGCCGAGCTTGTCGATGATCTTGGCGAACGCGGCGGCCTCGATCGCCGACGGCGGCGAAATGCGGAAGATGTAGGGATTACCCGTGGTGGTGATTTTGCCCGACGATGAGGTCTCGACCACCATCGGCACTTCGTATTCGATCAGCTTGGGCATCACCGCCAACGTCAGGCTCGACCCCCAGGCGCCCATCATCACCGGCGTCTTGTCGCGGGTGATCAGCTTCTCGGCGACGGCCGCCGCTTCGGTCGGGTTGCTCTTGTTGTCCTCGATCACCAGCTCGATCTGCTTGCCGAGCACACCGCCCTTGGCGTTGATCTCGTCGGCGGCGATCTTGGCGCCGTTGACGACGTAGGTGCCCGACGCGGCGAAGGCGCCGGTCAGCGGTTCGTTGACGCCGATCTTGATCGTCTCGGCCGAGGCCGAGGCCATCAGGCACGCCGTCGCCAGCGCGATGACAGAAGCAGTTCGCAGGGTTCGCATCATCCTCGTTTCTCCGTGATCGTTTGTTGTTTCACCGGACGCCGCCCCCGGCGTCCGTCGCACGTCGACTTCGCCCGCCGCTAACGACGGGACGTCCCTCCCAGCCAGCGCGGCAGCCGCGCCCTTATCAGGCCGAGCAGCAGCGCCAGCCCGTTGAGATGTTGTGCAGCTTGAGCAGGACCGACCGTCTCACCGGACAGCTTGCGTTCGAGATTGGCTGCGAACTGATCGACCAGCCGTCGCGCAAGATCGCGCACCAGGCCGCTACGTCCGACCTGCGCCAGCAAGCCAGTGAGCGAGTAGCCAATGGTGAGGTCGACCCGCGTCGCGCGCCCCTCACTCCGCGGCGTCAGCCGGTAGCGGATTTCACCCTGGGTCGATGACCGGCTGCGGCGATCATTGCCGGTGCCGATGATGCGACCCGAGTGGCCGTCGCCGGCGCTCTCGATCCGGGCGATGCCCGCGAATTGTGCCGCGATCGGCCCGACCTGCACGCGGATCTCGCCTTCGATGCGATTGGGATCGCCGGCGTTGGTCAGAGCGACGCCAGGCAAACAGGCAGCGACCGCGGCGACATCTGCGAACAACGCAGCGACGTCCGCGGGCGGATGCTGCACCTCGAACGCCTGCTCGATCGTAGCGGCCGGTGCGAAGTCGGCAATCGCAGCAGCCGGCAGAGCCGCCGCCACGCTCGCCGCCGCAGACGGCGCCGCAACGCGGAGAGCGGCCTCGGCCGCGCCATGTCCCGATCCGGCCGGCCCCAGTGTCGTGCGACCCCCACCGACGACGGGTTGGATGCCGCGCGCACGGCGGGCTGCAATCACCGACATCACCGCGCGGACGATGCCGACATAGCCGGTGCAACGGCAGAGGTTGCCGCTCATGCCGATGCGGATGGCCTGCTCGTCCGCCTCGGGCAGGCGCAGCACCAGATCGCGCGCCGAGACAAGCATGCCGGGCGTGCAGTAGCCGCACTGCAGAGCATGTTCACGCGTGAACGCCGCGCGCAGCTCGGTGGCGATCTCGTCGTCATCCAATCCCTCGATCGTGGTGACCGCAGCGCCCTCGCAGGCGGCAGCAAAAGTGATGCAGGATCGCGCCGGAACGCCGTCGATCAGCACGGTGCAGGCCCCGCAGACGCCGTGCTCGCAACCAAGATGCGTACCGGTGAGATCGAGATGATCGCGCACGACATCGGCCAAGCTTGTGCGCGGCTCGGGACGCAGATCGACGGTGCGGCGGTTGATAGTCAGGGCCAGCGTGCTCATGCGGCCTCCTGCAGGGCGCGCTTCAGCACCGTGAGATGAATGTGGCGATGCACGGCGTCCGTGACGCCGGCGTCGCTCAGCAACCGGTCGGCAACGCGGGAATCGAACCGGTTCTTGTAGTCGGCATCGATGCGGCCACCGAACAGCTCGGCCGGGGCCGCGATCAGGATCGGTGCGGCGTCGAGTGCGCCGATGACGATCTGCGCACTGCCGGCGTCAGGATCGATCAGCGCCGCGCATTGGCCATGCGCGAATTCGCCGGTCTTGCGGCAGGTCTTGACGTAGCCCCACTGCGCCGTTGCCAAGCGCTTCGGAACGTGGATCGCGGCGACCAGTTCGCCGGGCTGCAAACAGCTCTGCAGCGCGCCGACGATGAAGTCGGACAGCGCGACCTGCCGCGTCCCGGCGGGACTGCGGAGCGTCAGTCGCGCGCCGAGTGCGATCAGCACCGAGACCCAGTCGGCGGACGGATCGGCATGGCTCAGCGAGCCGCCCAGCGTGCCGCGGTTGCGCACCGCGCGATAGGCGATATTGGCGGCGACGCCGCGCATCGCTCCTCTCGTCACGTCCGGCACGCGGCCGTCTTCGATATCTGCGTGGGTGATGCAGGCGCCGAGCACCAGCTCGTCGCCGTCGATCTCGGCCAGCTTCAGCTCGTCGATCGCGGTGATGTCGACGATCTGCTCGGGCTGCGCCAGCCGCAGATTCAGCATCGGCCCCAGCGACTGGCCGCCGGCCATCACCTTGGCGCCGGCGTTACTTGCAAGCAACGCCAATGCAGAGGTGAGATCGCGCGGGCGGGCGTAATCGAACGGCGCGGGCTTCATGCAGCCGCCCTCCCCGCGTCCTGCGCCGCGATCAACGCTTCGACCACACGATGCGGCGTGATCGGAGAGCGCATCAGTTCAGCGCCATAGGGCCGCAGTGCGTCATTGACGGCGTTGGCGATCGCTGCCGGCGGCGCGATCGCACCACCCTCGCCGATCCCCTTGACGCCGAACCGCGTATAGGGCGCCGGCGTCTCCATGTGATCGAGCCGTGGCGTCGGCACTTCGGTAGGTCCCGGCAACAGATAGTCCGCAAACGTCGTCGCCAACGGCTGACCGCTCGCATCGAACGGCATCTCTTCATAGAGCGCGGTGCCAATGCCCTGGGCGAGGCCGCCAAAAATCTGGCCGTCCACCACCATCGGATTGATCAGCACGCCGCCGTCTTCGACGATCACGTAGTCGAGAATTTCGACCGCGCCGAGATCGGGATCGACGGCGACGACCGCCGCGTGCGCCGCGTAGCTGAAGGTGCCGCTATCGCGCTGCGGCTTGTAGCCGGAGGTGACGTCGAGGCCGCCGGGATCGACATCCTTCGGCAGATCCTGCGGGCGGCGATACCAAGTGTGTGCGATCTCGCGCAGCGTTACGCTGCCGTTCGGGCCGTGGACCTCACCGTCGCGCAGTTCGACGTCAGCCAAATCCTGCTGCAGCAGCTTGGCGCCGATGCGCTTGATGCGGTCGCCGAGATCGCCGCACGCGGTCGCCACTGCTCCGCCAGCCATCACGGCGCAGCGCGAGCCCCATGTGCCGGTCGAATACGGCGTCATTGCCGTATCGCCGAGGATGATCCGCACCTTGCCGATATCGATGCCAAGCATCTCGTGCGCGACCTGTGCCAGCGTGGTTTCCATGCTCTGGCCGTGCGAATGCACGCCGACGCGGAGTTCAAGCCCGCCGTCCGGCGTCAGCCGTGCCGTCGCCTGCTCGTGGCCCGGCACCATCGGGATGCCCCAGCCGGAATAGACCGAGGTGCCGTGCGCAGCCTGCTCGCAATAGATCGAGACGCCGAGCCCGATACGGCGGCCGCCCGGCTCGCCGCGGCGCTGCCGCGCGCGCAGGGCCTCGATATCAATGGCCTCCAGCGCCCGCCGCATCGCCTGCGGATAGTCGCCGCTGTCAAAATGCTTGTTGGTGATGTTGTCGAACGGCATCTGCTCGGGCTGCACCAGATTGCGCAGCCGCACTTCGCTCGGCTCCAGCCCTGTTTCGGCCGCGACCAGATCGAGCATCAGTTCCAGCGCGAAGCAGACACCGGTGCGCGCGACGCCGCGATACGGCAGGATCGGACATTTGTTGGTCGCGACTGAAAAGGTCCGGCAGCGATAGGCCGGCATCACATACGGCCCGGGCAGGATGCTGGCGACCTGCGCGGCTTCGAGGCATGCGGAGAACGGATAGGACGAGTACGCTCCGGAATCGACGGTCGCCTCGCAATCGATCCCGCGGAGCCGGCCGTCGCGATCGGCATAGAGCGTGATCTTGTAATGATGCTCGCGGCAATTGGCGCTGGCAGTGAGGTGTTCGCGACGGTCCTCGATCCAGCGCACCGGATGGCCGAGCCGCATCGTCAGCCACGACAGGCAGACTTCCTCGGGCAGCAGGATGCCCTTGTGCCCGAACCCACCGCCGACATCCGGCGAGATCACCCGGATGCGGCCCTGGTCCATGCCGAGGCATTCGGCAAGGCCGTTGCGGTTGATATGCGGCATCTGCGCCGAGGTCGTGACGACGAGCTGATCGAGCCGGTGATCAAAGCTGGCGACCACTCCGCGGCCTTCGAGCGGCGCCATGCACTGCCGCGCCGTGGTGATCTCGCGCGACACTTTGATCGGCGCGTCGAGCGCCGCCGAGATATCGACCTCGAAATTGGTTTCGAGGAAGACGTTATCGCCCCAGTGCTCGTGCACCAGCGGCGCATTCGGCGCGCGCGCCTGCAGCATGTCGTGCACCGCCGGCAGCTCTTCGAGATCGAGCACCACGGCGGCCGCGATATCCTCGGCTTCAGCACGCGTCGGCGCGACGCACATCGCGATCAGTTCGCCGACCTGCCGGACCTTGTCGGTCGCCAGCACCGGCTGTTCGGAGATCTTGAAGCCCGGCAGTCCGGATACCGCACGGATCGGATTGACGCCGACGAGATCCGCGGCGGTGAACACACGGTCGCGATACGCTTCCGGCACATGGATGCCGCGGATGCGGGCATGTGCGAGCGGACTGCGTAGGAAGGCGACGTCCTGCATCCCGGCAAGGCGGATGTCGGCCACGTATTGGCCGCGACCGCGCATCAGGCGGTCATCCTCCTTGCGCGGCAGGCGAGCACCGACGCCCTGCCCGCTGCCCTGACGCTGATCGATCCGTCCGTGCACCGCCGATCCCTCCTCAGGCTGCAACGGCTTCGGGCAGGATCGCGGCGTCGGCGTCGTAGCGAACGCCGGCGCGCAGGCAGAACGCCGGCTGCAGCAGGCTGTCCGCGATGACTTCGGTGTTCTCGTTGTCGCGCAGCACGAAGCGGCCGGCGCGCTGCGTCAGCACCGACACGTCCGCCGCCATCCCGACCTTCAGCGCACCAATCTCATCGGCTCGATTGATCATCCTGGCCGGATTGGCGGTGACCATCGGCACCACCTGTTCGAGCGACAGGCCGAGCGCCATCATCGAACTCATCGCCTGTACCAGGCTGAACTTGGCCTGCCCGGCGAACGGATGGTTCTCCTCGTCCTCGTGCTGATCGGGCGTGCCGGCCGGCGCCGGCACATGGGTGTTGTAGCCGTGGATGTCGGCGCCGAGCGTGGTCGGCACGATGCCGGCGGCGATCGCCTTCTTGGCGAGCCGATAAGAGAAGTGGCTGCCGTGGCCGACATCCACCTTCAGACCGCGATCGAGCGCCGCCTGGATCACAGGATGGACAACGCCTTCGCGATTGATGAAGCCGCCAGGGTGGCGCGTGAACGGATGCGCCAGCACGTCGCCTTCCTTCAACAGCGGAATGACGCGGGTCAGGATCGTGTCGGCGTCTTCGCCGTTGGCGCCGCTCTCCGGCAGGCCCCAGAGCTGACCGAAATGCACATACACCGGCAGCTCGGCGCGGCGCCCGATCTCCGCCGCCATCTCGATGACGCGAATACCCCAGCGCGCAAAGCCGCCGATCTCCGCGTGCGCTTTGATGCCGCGAACGATGTCCGGATTGGCGCGCGCCGCTTTCACGGTGGCGTCGATGTCCACGCCCTCGGGGCTGTAGAGCTGCGGGTAGTAATGGCCCTCGAGACCGCCGACGAGGTAAGCCGACAGAAACGCGTAAACGCGCGACTTCGCCGGCTCAGCGATGAAATGACGGAAGCCCGGCAGCGTCATGCAGGACGGGCCGCCCTGATCAATCAGCGCGGTGACGCCCGACCGCACGCCGACCATATCGGGGTTCATGCCGAAGCGGCCGGACACATACTGATAGATGTGCGCGTGCGTATCGATCAGCCCGGGCAGCACCAGCTGGCCGGCGACGTCCACGATCTCCTTGGCGCTCGAGGGCAGAATGTCCTTCTGCACGGCGGCGATCTTGCCGCCCCTCACCGCGACATCCATCACGCCATCGATGCCGGACGCCGGGCAGATCACGCGCCCGCCACGCAACAGAAGATCAAAGCTGGCACTTACCGACATCAGACTGCTCTCCACGAACCTGACCAAAATTACGAAGCATGCTTCGCATTTGCATCTAGCAAGGCTTATGCCAAAGTCTAAGAGACCAAGGACGTAGAGAATCGCGTTACTGATTTTCGCTGCGCGGCGCCGGCCGTTCAGCTTGCAGAGATGGAGAGAAACGCTTGCGGCAGAAGCATTTCCGAGCGGTCGAGGCGACGCACGAACCTTGGCCCTTGGCCGAGCGCCCCGGCTTTCTGATCCGGCGCTTGCACCAGATCCATGTGGCGCTGTTTCAGCAGGCATGTGCTGAATTTGAAGTCACACCGCTGCAATACAGCCTGCTGTCTGCGCTCGCGGCTCGCAAAACCGCCGATCAAACAACGCTCGCGGCTGACATTGCGCTCGACCGCACCACGACCACCGGCGCGCTCAAACGCCTCGAAGCGCGCCATCTGGTCGAGCGGCCGGTCAACACCGAAGACCGCCGCGCCCGCTTGTGCCGCCTCACCAAAGCCGGCGCTCATCTCTTGTCTAAGATCGAAGGCGCTGCCCGCTCCGCCCACGAAGCGACACTGCATGGCCTGTCGGCACGCGAGCGAACCCAATTCGTCGCAATGATGCAGCGCATCGTTGCGCAGAACGCCAACCAGGACACCGAAGCGCCCTCGCTCGAATGAACCGCTGCTGATTCCGTGCTCGTAAGCTGCTCACACGTTGATCATTGGTCCCAGATCAACGCTGAGATCGAGAGGCGCGTACCTTCTGGAACGGAACGAATTTACGAGCCGCACAACATCGAACAGCTTGCTGATTGCGCGCTTGGTGAGGACTTATCTGCAGCGTGATGAGCTCGGCGAGCGCATCGCACAGGCTCGTCGACGGATGATCACGCAACGAGTCGGCTGCGCCAATCTTCCCATCTTGTTCGCTCGGGAAGATCAGCTTGCGATTCAAAATGCTTGAGAAACTCAACTGCTGTCTCAACAGCCCATTTTGTACAACTATGTCCAATCCAACCGTTAGGAAATATCTGCTGCCCCGAGAACCAACGATTGGATTGAAAGAATCCTTGCAACGCCGCTGAAATAGTTAGGTGCTTGTCTAGCTCGTTCGACCATTCTGGTTTGAAATGAGTCATCTCGTTGCGAAGACACGCCAGGGCACGGACGGACTTCAAAATCACCGAATTTCTATCGAGTTTTGGCTTATTTCGAAGCGAAAGGGCTAGATCAAGCTTGTCGAGCGTCGATTTTCGTCTTTCAAGCTCGCTCCACAAAACATCAAGACCCGGGACAAATTCTGCTGGAAATACGTGTCGTCCGTCTGCGAACAACTCGTTTGTGTAGCTTTCCAGCGCAGCATCAGCAAACAAGATAGCCACGACTGCATGGTCCCGCATCTCGTCCCAAAACGGACCTAACGATGCTTGGGCGTTCGCAGACTCAATCTCTCCGACTAGTCGGGAATATCGGGCCGCTCCCATCAAATAGGGGATCGCCTGATTTACTCTCACCGTCAGAGTGGCCGCGTCTGACGCTATACTGACAACATTGATGCTGGTCGCAATCAGATGATGGGAGTCAGACGACATCATTAGGCCCTAATGAAATATCTGAAGAACAAAAATTGCAAACGGAACAACAAACTTCACGATCCATCCTCAGATCGTGACCACCAATCTAAAGCTAACGCTTGGATTTGATTGGTGGGCGCACTAGGGCTCGAACCTAGGACCCGCTGATTAAGAGTCAGCTGCTCTACCAACTGAGCTATGCGCCCGCAGCCGTTTCGGCTGGGTCCCTTGCGGGGACGGCGTCCGTTTAGCAAAGCCCACCGGGGATGTCCAGCAATGCGGACGACTTTTTTCACGTCTGTGGGGAGAAACTTCGGGTCACGAAAACGGCAGCAGTTTCAGCGCGTTTGAAGCAGGCCAAGACGGCCGTGCGTTTCTGCCGAAGCCTCCTGTTCTCCCACAATCCGATGCGCGCTGCGCCAGGACCTGCCAAACGACCGGCTCGTGCTCTTCCGAGGACGCATGACCGCTGTCCGAGGCGATCAAAGGCGAATCTGGAAGTGACTTCCGGCGGCATGTGCGGCCGCCGGAGGTCCTTGTCGAAGTCTGTGTCAAAGCCGGCTCGGGCCGTCGCCATCGTCCATCGGGCCGTGGCGGTCCATCATCGGGCCGCGGCCGCCGCGCTCCCAGCGCGGGCCGCGATCGTCGTCGCCGTCCCGGTCGCGGTGCATGAAGCCGTGATGATGGCGCCAGCCGAAACCACCGCCCTCCATCCGGGTCAGCACCCGCAGGCGGCGCTTCTGGCTATCGTCGAGCGATTTGTAGAGCGGGTCGGCGGCGTCGGCGATCTTCTTCATCGCAGCCGCGGTCGCGGCCATCGAATCGGCGCGGTCGCGCAGCCGTGCCACCGGATCGGCGTCACGCGGCTCGCGGTCGTCGTCGCGGGCCTTCATCCGCGCCTGGGCGCGGTCGATCCGCAGCTTGACCAGATCCTTCACCGCGGCCTCGACCGGCGGCCACAGCTTCTCCTGGTCGGGGGTGAGCTGCAGCCCGGCCTTCACGGCTGCGATCTTGGCGTCGGCGAACGCGCTGCGATCCTGAGCGCTGAATGCGTGCCGGCCATGATCGAACCAGCCGCGATGCTCGGCGTAAGCCGCCGTCGAACCGGCGAACACCAGCGCGGCGACGCCAGCGAGCAGAACCTTCTTCATGGCAACCTCCTTCAAAAGGTAGCCATAAAGATGAGCGCCCTGCCCGGCGGCTTCAACTTAACGATTGGACAGACGAGGCCGTCTTACCAAGATGTAATGTGCTGTTAGCAGACCGAAACGAACGGACACCAACTACAACATGCCGAGCATCCGAGGCAGCCACAGCGAGATCTCGGGCACGTAAGTGACCACCGCCAAGAACGCCAGCATGGTGAGCAGCCACGGCATCACCGCCACCGTCAGCTCGGTAATGCCCATTTTGGCGATGCCGGAGGCGACGTAGAGGTTGAGGCCCACCGGCGGGTGGCACATGCCGACCTCCATGTTCACCACCATCAGGATACCGAGATGGACCGGATGAATGCCGAGCTTCACCGCCACCGGGAACAGGATCGGCGCCATGATCAGCACGATCGAGGTCGCTTCCATCACGTTGCCGGCGAGCAGCAGCAGGATGTTCACCACCAGCAGGAACCAGACCCAGTTCACGCCCGCGGTCGACATCCAGGTCGCGATCTGCTGCGGGATGTTTTCGTTGGCCATCAGGAACGAGAACAGCACGGCGTTGGTGATGATGTAGAGGATCATCGCGCTCATGTTGGCCGAGCCGAGCAGCACCCGCGGCACGTCGCGCAGGCGCATGTCGCGATAGACGAACACCGCGATGATGAAGGCGTACACCGCGCTGATCGCCGCCGCTTCGGTCGGGGTGAACATGCCGGCGTAGATGCCGCCGAGCACGATCACGATCAGCAGCAGGCCCCAGACGCACTTGCGGAACGCGTCGAACCGCTCGGCCCAGCTCGCCTTCGGCAGCCGCGGATAGTCGTGCTTCCAGGCGCGGTAGAAGGTCGTGAGGCCGAGCAGCGAGGCCAACATGATGCCGGGAATGACGCCGGCCATGAACAGCTGGCCGACCGAGGCCGACGACACGCGATTGCCGTCCGGATCGAGCGCGATCGAACCGCCGGTCGCCACCGCATAAACCACCATCACGATCGACGGCGGGATCAGGATGCCGAGAGCGCCCGAGGTGGTGATGACGCCGGCGCCGAAACGCTTCGGGAAGCCCTGCTTCACCATCGCCGGCAGCATGATCGAGCCGATCGCGATCACGGTCGCGGGTGAGGACCCCGAAACCGCGGCGAACAGCGCGCATGCCATCACGCCCGCCAAGCCGAGGCCGCCGTACCAGTGGCCGACCATCGTGGTGGCGAAGTTGATCATGCGGCGGGCGACGCCGCCGTGGGTCAGGAAGTTGCCGGCCAGGATGAAAAACGGGATCGCCATGATCTCGAAGTTCTCGATGCCGGTGAACAGCTTCAACGACACCGCTTCCATCGGCACGTTGGTCATCAGCACGACGAACGACAGCACGGTGAGACCGAGCGCGATCGAGATCGGCATGCCGGTCAGCATCAGGGCGATCAGCAGCCCGAAGATGATTGCGGTGTTCATCGCACCGCCTCCGCCGCTGCGGCCGCGGACCCGGGCATATGTGGCTCGTCGATGCCCTCGACCTGACCGTGGTCGTGGTGCGGCAGATGATCATGACGCCAGAAGTGATAGGCGACCTGGAGGAAGCGGAAGCACATCAGATAGGAACCGAGCGGAATGCAGAGATAAACGATCCAGCTCGGGATCTCGAGATCCGGCGAGGTCTGGTTGGTATCGATCAGGCCGTAGACGAATTTGGCGCCCATCGAGCCGATGATGAAGGTGAAGAACGCGCCGCAGAACAGACCGAACAGGATGGTCGCCTTGCGCAGGTTCGGACGCATCACGTTGACCAGCACGTCGACGCCGACATGGATGCCGGTGCGCACGCCGTAGGCCGCACCGAACTTCGCCATCCACACGAACATGTAGATGCACAGTTCCTGCGCCCACGACAGGTCGATCGGAAACAGGATCGGATAGAGGATTGGGATGCCGACCAGATAGCGGTGCATCACCGCGATGAAGATCAGCAGCGTGGCGCCGCCGATCATCGTGGCGATCAGAATTTCCTCGAGCCTGTCCAGGATGCGCAGGACCATAGATTCCCCCTGTGGATCGGCCGGTCGCTGCGGTGAGGACGAGAAGACGGCCGTCGCTTGATTCCAGTCCCGCAGCCCCTGCGGTCCGGCAAAAGCAGAGGGCGCCCGCGTCGAAACGCGGGCGCCCGTTCGCAAATGTTACTTGGTCGGACCGCCGCCGCTTTCCTTGATGAACTCTTCGATCAGAGCCTTGCCGACGCGGCCGCCGACGTCGTCGTACACCGGCGCCATCGCCTTGCGCATCGCGAGGTTCTGCTCCGGCGTCAGGGTGATGATCTCGGTCTTACCCGACTTCTTCATCTCCTCGAGAGCTTCCTCGTTTTCCTTCTGCGACTGGCTGTTGCCGAACTCGGTGGCTTCCTTCATCGCCTTGTCGAGCTGCGCACGGACGTCGGCCGGGATGCCGTCCCAGAACTGCTTGTTCACGATCACCGCGTAGCCGATGTAGCCGTGGTTGGTGACGGTGGTGTACTTCTGCACTTCGTGCATCTTCTGGGTGTACATGTTCGACGGCGTGTTCTCCTGGCCGTCGACGACGCCGGTCTGCAGCGCCTGATACACTTCGGAGAACGCCAGCACCTGCGGGATCGCGCCGAGCGCGCGGAACTGAGCGTCGAGCACCTTCGACGACTGAATCCGGAACTTCAGGCCCTTGTAGTCTTCCGGCGCGATCAGCTTCTTGTTCGCGCTCATGATCTTGAAGCCGTTGTCCCAGTAAGCGAGACCGGTGATGCCCTTGGAGTCGAGCAGCTTGAACAGCTTGGCGCCGACCGGACCGTTGGTCACCTTCCGCAGCGCGGCGATGTCCGGCAGGATGTATGGCAGATCGAAGACTTCGAATTCCTTCACGCCGGCCGGGCCGAACTTGGAGATCGAGGGCGCGAGCATCTGCACAGCGCCGAGCTTCAGCGCGTCGAGCTCTTCCTTGTCCTTGAACAGCTGCGAGTTCGGATAGACTTCGACCTTGACCTTGCCGTCGGTGTACTTCTCGGCGAGCTCTTTGAACTTATCGGCGGCCATGCCCTTCGGCGTGTTGGGCGCCACCACATGGCTGAACTTGATGACGATCGGCGACTGCGCGGCGGCCGGGCCGACGAGCCCGAGCACGGCGATCGATGCGAGTGCTAGAATGGATTTACGCATGTTTTCTCCCGATTCCTTATGAGGAACGCACCCGCGTCCCCGCCCCGTTCGATTACCAGCCGCACCAATACAGAGAAGCACTACGAAAGGCTATTGCCCCTTCGCAGGGTCGCCGTCAACAACTGCTGCAACGCGGAAAAAGGGCGATGCACAGCGGCATCGCCCTTTCGAACCGTTCCAGAAGTTGTAGCTGTCAGCCGCGGTTGTGCGACTTATTCACGCATCAGCCGGCGACGGCCACCGTCGGCGCGTCTTCGCGCACGCTGCGCTGACGCTTGGCGACGATCTTGTTGAGCGCGCCCAGGTAAGCCTTCGCTGAGGCCACCAAGGTGTCGGGATCGGCTGCACGCGCGGTCATCGAGCGGCCTTCATGGCTCAGCCGCACCGACACTTCCGCCTGCGCATCGGTGCCCTCGGTGACGGCATGCACCTGATACAGTTCCAACTTGGCATCGTGCGGCACCAGCGCCTTGATGCAGTTGAACACCGCGTCCACCGGGCCGTTGCCTTCAGCTTCCTCAATCCGGATCTGGCCGTCGACGTCCAGCTTCATAGTGGCGCGCTGCGGACCATGGGTGCCGGCGATCACCGTCAGAGACATCAGCTTGATCTGGTCCTGACCGTGCAGCAGCTGCTCGTCGACCAAGGCCTCGATGTCCTCGTCGTAGACGTCCTTCTTACGGTCGGCCAAAGCCTTGAACCGAACGAACACGTCCTCGATCTGGTTGCGCGACAGCTTGTAGCCCAGCTCTTCCAGCTTGTGGATCAAGCCAGCGCGGCCGGAGTGCTTGCCCATCACCAGCGAGGTGCCCTTCACGCCCACCGTTTCGGGCGTCATGATCTCATAGGTCTGGGCGTTCTTGATCATGCCATCCTGATGGATGCCGCTCTCGTGCGCGAACGCGTTCCGGCCGACGATCGCCTTGTTGTACTGCACCGGGAACGAGGTCGCGGCCGATACGGTCTTGGAGGCGTGAGTCAGCATCGTCGACTCGATCCGGTTCCAGTACGGCAACTTGTCCTGCCGCACCCGCATCGCCATCACCACCTCTTCCAAGGCGGCGTTACCGGCGCGCTCGCCGATGCCGTTGATGGTGCATTCGATCTGGCGGGCGCCGCCGGCGACGCCGGCCATCGAATTGGCGACCGCCATGCCCAGGTCGTTATGGCAGTGGACCGAGAACCGCGCCTTGTCGGAATTCGGCACCGTCTCACGCACCTTGCGGAACAGTTCGCGATATTCCTCGGGCACCGCGTAGCCGACGGTGTCCGGCAAGTTGATGGTGGTGGCGCCGGCCTTGATCGCCGCCTCGATGCAGCGGCACAGGAAGTCGAACTCGGTGCGGGTGGCATCTTCCGCCGACCACTCGACGTCGTCGGTGTGGTTGCGGGCGCGGGTCACCGACGAGATCACCATCTCGTAGACCTGCGCGGCTTCCATCTGCAGCTTGTACTTCATGTGCACCGGCGAGGTGGACAGGAAGGTGTGAATACGGCCGCGCTCGGCCGGCTTGATCGCCTCGGCGCAGCGGTCGATGTCCTTGTGGGCCGCACGCGACAAGCCGCAAATCACCGAATTCTTCGAACGCTTGGCGATCTCATGCACCGCCTCGAAGTCACCATCGGAGGCGAACGGGTAGCCGGCCTCGATCACGTCGACGCCCATGTCATCGAGCATCCGGGCGACGTTCAGCTTCTCCTCGAACGTCATGGTGGCGCCGGGGCACTGCTCGCCGTCGCGCAAGGTGGTGTCGAAAATGATGACGCGGTCCTGTTCGGACTG
The DNA here is from genome assembly GCF_010907025.1 of Rhodopseudomonas sp. BR0G17. NCBI lineage: Bacteria > Pseudomonadati > Pseudomonadota > Alphaproteobacteria > Hyphomicrobiales > Nitrobacteraceae > Rhodopseudomonas > Rhodopseudomonas sp. BR0G17. The sequence goes on from NZ_QUML01000027.1 coordinate 69,984, forward strand.
GGTGGTGGTGGTCATGAAAAATGTCCTTTGGTCGGGGCGCCGCGCGGGCGCATGAGGGGCTGGCTGTCGTGCGATCCCCTGAGTGCCCAGGCAAAACTGCCCAGACGGCCCTCAGGGGCGGCTAAGAAGCAGCAGCCCGCCAAGCGCGAGGGTCTCGAGCGCTTCGAAAGCGGCGGCGGTCGGAATCAGCACAGCCGGAATCGCGGACGCGGCGGTGATCGCCGTTCCTTCCATTCCAATGCTGCCGCTGCCAATCGTCATTCCCGACACCTTCAGGGTCCTATCGTCGGCGACAACCGCTAAAAGAGCGTTAGGTTGACGCAAGAGTCCGACGGACCGAACGGATAGTCTTGTAAACGACCTCGCCACTGTTTCGCAACGCCAAATCGTGGGCAAAAGCCCTGATAAAGCGTCAGAAACCCTGACCTAAACCATGGTCGGGCTGGCGATGCGTCGCCGTGGGTTTCTTCACCCGCCGAAACCGCTTATGGCTGTGCACCAGCCGAACGACCCCGACCGGAGCACCGACGTTGAACTCGATCGCCCATTCCACGCTTGCCGCCGCCAGCCCCACCATCCGCCACGACTGGACCCGCGAGGAAGCCGCGGCGATCTATCATGCGCCGTTCGCCGACCTGATGTTCCGGGCGCAGACGATTCACCGCCAGACCTTCGATCCGAACCAGGTCCAGTGCAATCAGCTGCTCAACGTCAAGACCGGCGGCTGCGCCGAGGATTGCGGCTATTGCAGCCAATCCGCCCATCACGACACCGCCCTGCCCGCCTCCAAGCTGATGGAGCCGGCCAAGGTGATCGAGGCCGCCAAGGCGGCCCGCGACGCCGGCGCGACGCGCTATTGCATGGGCGCGGCCTGGCGTTCGCCGAAGGAGCGCGACATGGCGCCGGTGATCGAGATGGTGAAGGGCGTCAAGGCGCTCGGCATGGAAGCCTGCATGACGCTCGGCATGCTGACCGACGATCAGGCTAAGCAGCTCGCCGACGCCGGCCTCGACTACTACAACCACAACATCGACACCTCGGAAGAGTTTTACGCCTCGGTGGTGAAGACCCGCAGCTTCGGCGACCGCCTCGACACGCTGGAGAAGGTGCAGGACGCCGGCATCAAGGTGTGCTGCGGCGGCATCCTCGGCCTCGGCGAGAAGCCGACCGACCGCGTCGAGATGCTGCGCACGCTGGCCAACCTGCCGCAGCATCCGGAGAGCGTGCCGATCAACATGCTGATCCCGATCGAGGGCACCCCGATCGCCCAGACCGCGACGCCGGTCGATCCGTTCGAATTCGTCCGCACCATCGCGCTGGCGCGCATCATGATGCCGAAGTCGGACGTCCGCCTCGCCGCCGGCCGCACCGCAATGAGCGACGAGATGCAGGCGCTGTGCTTCCTCGCCGGCGCCAACTCGATCTTCATCGGTGATACCCTGCTGACCACCCCGAACCCGGGCGACAGCAAGGACCGCGCGCTGTTCAACCGCCTCGGCATCACCCCGCGCGACGACCTCGGCGTCCACGCGCATAGCTGAGACGCGACCCCAAACACCGTCGTGGCCGGTCCCGGCCATGACGGTTGGGAAAGTAATTAGTCCTCGCCGCGCAGCAGCATCGTCAGGAAAGCGGTGACGAAGCGCGGCATCGAGGGCAGGAAATCGTCCTTCGAACGCACCAGATGCATCCGGCTGAACTCCGGTAGTTCCTCTTTCGCCAGGTGCTTTTCGACCCGGGCCTTCAGCGCCTCGCCCGGCTGATCCACATCCAGAATCCGCAGCATCGCCACGGAGGCGCCGGCCTCGACGCAGTGCCAGTGATCGGCAGCGTGGTAATCGAACCGTGTCAGCCCGGTCTCTTCCTTCACCTCGCGGGCCACGCTGGAGGCCATCTCCAGCCGGCGATTGCGGACGTCGGAAGGATCCGGCGTGCCGCCGGGAAAGTACACCCGGCCCGCATTGGAGGTGTGCGCGCCCATCTCGCCGAGCAGGATCGCCCCGTCGCTGGCGCGGATCACGCCCATCCCGAAGCCATTGAACACCGAGGCGTCCGGAAACTCCCATTCACGCCAGCTCATGAAGCTGGCGAAGTCGGTTTCAAAGAACTCGGCGCTGAAGTACGGGCCATCGAACTGCGGCCGGCGCGCCATCAGCACGCGGCCGTTCCACAGCTTCGGCTGTTCGGCCTGCCGGCGTTCGAAATGCGCATCGATGTCGGCGCAGCGCGCCTCTGCGAATCGCCACGCGTAGTCGCTGACCCAGAGGTCCAACTGGCCGACGCGGTGGATGGTAACGGGCGGCGATGAGCTCATTGCAGCGTTATTTGGCGGGACCGGCCGCCTTCGCCTGTTCGACGAAGGCGTTGGTGTAAGTCTTGGTGACGTCGATATTGGCCTTCGCCACGTCCGGCGAGCCAACGCTGAACACCGCCAGCACGGCGTCCGCCCCCTTCGGGTCCATCAGCCCGGTGGTCGAGTACATCGGGATCGTGTTCTTCAGCGCCGCGACGTACTGCCCCTTGTCCTTGCCGACGATGTTGGCCGGCATCTTGTCGGCGATCTCCTCGGCGGAATGCGCGTGGATCCAGCTCAGCGTGCCGAGGATCGCCTTGGTCAGCGCCAGCGCCTCGTTCGGATGCGCCTTGATCCAGGCCGTGGTGGCGTACAGCGCGCCGCCCGGATAGTCGCCGCCGAACACCTCGCGGGTGTCGTGCTCGGTGCGGGTGTCGCTGAGGATGCGGAGGTCGGCATGCGCCGCCTGCAGGATCGTCACCGCCGGATCGAGCATCACCGCGGCGTCGATCTGGCCCTGCTGCATCGCCGCTACCGCGGTGGCGCCGAGGCCGACACCGACTACCGAAACGTTGTTCGGGTCAATGCCGTTCTTCTTCAGCTGATACTTCAGGAAGAAGTCCGTCGACGAGCCCGGGGCGCTGACGCCGACCTCCTTGCCGGCGAGATCCTTGATCGACTTGATCTCCGCGGTGTGGGCCGGAGACACCGCCAGCACCAAGCCGGGATAGCGGTCGTACACCACGAAGCTCTGCATCTCCTGCTTCTTCGCGGCGAGGTTGACGGTGTGGTCGAAATAGCCGGAGACGACGTCGGCGCTGCCGCCGAGCACGGCTTTGAGCGCATCCGAGCCGCCCTTGAGGTCGACCAATTCGACGTTGAGCCCGACCTTGTCGTACTCGCCGAGCTGCTTGGCCAGCACGGTCGGCAGATAGCACAGGCAGGCGCCGCCGCCGATCGCGATCGTCACCTTGCTCTGCGCCTGAGCGGCGCCAGCGGTGAGCAGGATCGCGGCGAGCGCCGCAGCGAAGTGTCGAAAGCCGGCCTTCATGGCGTTGGTTCTCCCCAGACGAAGCGGCAAGGACAATAAGCCAAAGCCGCGCCGTGCTCTAGTCCGCCTGCTGCGCCCCGCTCGGCTGCGGCCGCCACACCAAGAGGCGCCGCTCGACTAGGCTGACCGCGAGGTCGATCAGGATCACGAACACCGACAGCACGAACATCCCGGCGAACACGCCGGCGACATCGAAAGTGCCTTCCGCCTGCTGGATCAGGTAGCCAAGCCCGGCGGCGGCGCCGAGATACTCGCCGACCACCGCACCGACCACCGCAAAGCCGATCGCGGTGTGCAGCGACGAGAACATCCACGACAGCGCCGACGGCCAGAACACGTGGCGCATCATCTGCCGCTCGCTCATGCCGAGCATCCGGGCGTTGTCGACCAGTGTCGCGCTGGTTTCCTTGACGCCCTGATAGACGTTGAAGAACACCACGAAGAACACGAGCGTCACGCCGAGCGCGACCTTCGACCAGATCCCAAGCCCCAGCCAAAGCGTGAAGATCGGCGCCAGCACCACGCGCGGCAGCGCGTTGACCATTTTCACATAAGGATCGAACACCGCCGCCACCCGCGGCTGCCGAGCGAACCAGAAGCCGACCAGCACGCCGGCGAGCGAGCCGATCACGAAGGCGAGCAGCGACTCCTGCAGCGTGATCCACAAATGCTTCCAGATCACGCCCGAGGCGAACCAGGCGATCACCTGCTTGGCGACATCGACCGGCGTCGAGAAGAAGAACGGCGGCAGCAGCAGCTTGCCGGCGATCGGCACCGTGGTGAAGAACTGCCACACCGCCAGCGCGACGATCGCGACGAGGAGCTGCAGGGCGAGGAGCTTTACGCGAGACATGCCGCAGCCCCTCCAGGCGACCACGTAGCACCGAAGCGAAGCGCCCTCTTCTCCCCTCCCC
>NZ_QUML01000028.1:0-74175 GCF_010907025.1 Rhodopseudomonas sp. BR0G17
ACCCCCACCCCGGCCTCCGCTTCGCTCGGCCGACCCTCCCCGCAAGGGGGAGGGGCACGGCGGCCGCTTCGCTCACATGGGAAGAAGTAACTACGCGACCGCGCCGAGGCACCAGGCCAGAATGCCCTTTTGGGCGTGCAGGCGGTTTTCGGCTTCGTCGAACACCACCGACTGCGGGCCGTCGATCACCTCGTCGGTGACCTCTTCGCCGCGATGCGCCGGCAGGCAGTGCATGAAGATCGCGTCCTTGTGGGCGAGCGACATCAGCTTGGCGTTGACCTGATACGGCTTGAGCAAATTGTGGCGGTGCTCGCCGTCCTTGTCGCCCATCGACACCCAGGTGTCGGTGACGACGCAGTCGGCGCCGCGCACGGCTTCCTCCGGATCGGTGCCGATGGTGATCGCCGCGCCGCTCTGCTTGATCCAGTCGCGCAGCGCCTTGCTGGGCGACAGCTGCGGCGGGGTGGCGATGTTGAGCTTGAAGTCGAAGCGCTGCGCGGCGTGGGCGAACGACGCCAGCACGTTGTTGTCGTCGCCGGTCCAGGCGATGGTGCGTCCCTTGATCGGGCCGCGATGCTCCTCGAACGTCATCACGTCGGCCATCACCTGGCACGGATGCGACTTGCGGGTCAGGCCATTGATCACCGGCACGGTGGCGTTGGCAGCAAGCTCCAGCAGCGCCTCGTGATTGAGGATGCGGATCATGATGATGTCGACGAAGCGCGACAGCACCCGCGCGGTGTCGGCGATGGTCTCGCCGCGGCCGAGCTGCATCTCGGCACCGGTCAGCATGATCGACTCGCCGCCGAGCTGGCGCATGCCGACGTCGAACGACACCCGCGTCCGGGTCGACGGCTTGTCGAAGATCATCGCCAGCGTCTTGCCGGCGAGCGGCTTGTCGGCATCGGCGTTCGCCTTGCGCTTCGCCTTCATGGCGACCGCAGCGGCCAGCATGTTGCGGAGCTCGGAGGTCGGCAGTTCGGTCAGATCGAGGAAGTGCCGCGGCGTGTTGCTGGAGCTGCTCATCACACCGCCTCCTTCTGCGCCGCCTGCCCGGCAAGCGTGACGCAGGCGCGCTCCAGTCGCCCGATCGCTTCGTCGAGTTCGGCCTCGCTGACGATCAGCGGCGGCAGCAGGCGCACGACGTTATCGCCGGCGCCGACGGTGAGCAGCTTCTCGGCCCGCAGCGCCGCGATCAGCTCGGGCGACGGCACCACCGCCTTGAGGCCGAGCAGCAAGCCTTCGCCGCGGATTTCGCTGACGACGCGCGGATGCCGATCGACGACACCGGCGAGCTTCTGTTTCAACAGCAGCGACATCTTCTTGACGTGGTCGAAGAAGCCCGGCTGCAGCATGATATCGAGCACCGCGTTGGCGGCCGCGACGGCCAGCGGATTGCCGCCGAAGGTCGAGCCGTGCGCGCCCGGCGCCATGCCCTTCGCCGCCTCGGCGGTCGACAGGCAGGCGCCGATCGGGAAGCCGCCGCCGAGTGCTTTGGCCAGCGACATCAAATCCGGCGCGACGCCGACCCGCTTATAGGCGAACAGTTCGCCGGTGCGGCCCATGCCGGTCTGGACTTCGTCGAAGATCAGCAGCAGGCCGTGCGCGTCGCACAGCTCGCGCAGGCCGCGGAAGAACGCCAGCTCCGGCGAGCGCACGCCGCCCTCGCCCTGCAGCGGCTCGATCAGGATCGCGGCGGTATTCGGACCGATCGCGGCCTTGACCGCATCGAGGTCACCGAGCGGCAACTGATCGAAACCGTCGAGCGGCTTGCCGTAGCCTTCCAGGTACTTTGCCGAGCCGGTGGCGGCGAGCGTGCCGAGCGTGCGGCCGTGAAACGCGCCTTCGAAAGTAATCACCCGGGTGCGCTCGGGCTCGCCCTTGGAGAAGTGATAGTGCCGCGCCATCTTCAGCGCGCACTCGACCGCTTCAGCACCCGAATTGCAGAAGAACACCTTGTCGGCAAAGCTCTGTTCGCACAGCCGCGCCGCCAGCTTCTCGCCGTCCGGGCTCTTGAACAGGTTGGACATATGCCACAGTTTGGTCGCCTGCTCCTGCAAGGCTTCGACCAGATGCGGATGGCAATGGCCGAGCGCGTTGACGGCGACGCCGCTGGTGAAGTCGAGGTAGCGCTCGCCATCAGTTCCGTGCAGCCAGACACCTTCGCCGCGCTCGAACGCGACATCCGCTCTGGCGAAAACCGGGAGGAGATGGGACGTTGAAGCGCTCTGAGACATGGCCGATCCGATCGGAAAATAGCGGGCCGCCGGCCGGCCGCGTCACGCGCATGACACGAACGCAGTCTGGGACAACGTACCCCGGAAACGAAACGTGCCGCCTTTCCAGGCGGCACGTGGGATTATTCTAGAAGCGTCGAACTCACTGTCAACACGGAGCTTCGACGAAGTGCTGCCAGAAAGCAGCACTCGCGCTGTTTGTTGTGGCTTCGCGGACTCACTCACAGGAGAAGGTGTGGACGCACCGGGTCGGACTCTTGCGCGTGAGTCACGGCATATTGTAGCCTTTTGACTGTCGGGTACGACATCTCGTGCGCGGTTTGTAATCCATTTCGAGTTCTCGGATGAGGCGTAACGCCGGGGCGGCAAGGGTCGTCCGGCGAGCGCTAAGGGATTCTGACAGCTGAGATTTTGACGACCTCACAGCCGCGGTTCCGCGCCGCCCTTCGGCGCCCGCGGCAGGAAGGGATAGAACTATGACGGCATTGACCTGGACCGACGAGCGCGTCGAGCAGTTGAAGAAATTGTGGGAGGGCGGGCTGTCGGCGAGTCAAATTGCCGCCGAGCTTGGCAACGTCACCCGCAATGCCGTGATCGGCAAGGTCCACCGCCTCGGCCTGTCGGGCCGGGCCAAGAGCCCCACGTCGGCAGCGCCGCGGCCGCGCAAGGCGCGCCCGGTGCAGCAGATGATGAGGGTGACCCGGCCGGTGGCGCGCGGCAACACCGCACTGGCGCACGCTTTCGAAGTGGAAGCCGAGCCAGATCCGATCGCCTTCGACAACGTGGTTCCGATGAACCAGCGGCTGTCGCTGCTGGAACTCAACGAAGCCACCTGCCACTGGCCGGTCGGCGATCCGTCGAGCCCGGAATTCTTCTTCTGCGGCGGCAAGTCGCTGCCGGGCCTGCCCTACTGCGCGCATCACTCGCGCATCGCCTATCAGCCGGTCGGCGATCGCCGACGCGCAGCTCCCAAGACCACCCGCTAGACTGACGCCGCCAGCCCAAGGCCGCGGCAATCCGCGCTCGCGCAGCGCAGGGTTGGCCATCCCGCCAAACTGTCATCGCCCGCGAAAGCGGGCGACCCAGTATCCCAGAGCGTCCGTTACTTCCCACCCACTCACTGCAATACGGGATCCTCCGCCTTCGCGGAGGATGACGCTGCTATGTTGGGCTGAGGCCGCGGCTGAACGATTGCAAAAGCGATAGAGTCGACAAACGCCGCCATCGCGTCGTTGCCACGTGTCGCTAAATCACGCTCGCGGTCATCGTGGTTTGAACGAGTGTCTTGGTGGGCACGCTCGCTTTGCTCACCGACGTCGCAAACCTGCTAACAACTACGACGGGCTGCCTTCGACCTTGGCGAAGCGATCGTCGAGGGCGTAGCCGGCACCGCGAACAGTGCGGATCGGGTCCTGCTCGCGACCGATATTGAGCAGCTTGCGCAGGCGGCCGATGTGCACGTCGACGGTACGCTCATCGATGTAGATGTCGCGGCCCCAAACGCCGTCGAGCAGCTGCTCGCGGCTGAACACCCGGCCCGGGTGCTCAAGGAAGAATTCGAGCAGGCGATACTCGGTTGGACCGAGATCGATCGGCCGGCCGGAGCGCGCCACCCGGCGCTTGTCGCGGTCGAGTTCGAGATCACCGTACGCCAGCACGGTGGCGAGACGCTCCGGCGCCGCGCGGCGCAGCAGGCCCTTCACCCGGGCCAGCAGCTCCGGCACCGAGAACGGCTTGACGATGTAATCGTCGGCGCCGGTCGCGAGCCCACGGACCCGCTCGCTTTCTTCGCCACGCGCCGTCAGCATGATGATCGGCAGTTGCTTGGTTTCCGGACGCGCCCGCAGCCGGCGGCACAGCTCGATGCCGGACAGGCCCGGCAGCATCCAGTCCAGAACGACCAGGTCGGGAATCCGCTCCTTCATCCGGGTGTCGGCGTCATCGCCGCGCGCCACCGTCTCGACCTCGTAACCTTCGGATTCCAGATTGTATCGCAGCAGCGTCGTCAGCGCTTCCTCGTCTTCAACTACCAGAATGCGCGCAGCCATTGTCGTCCTCGTCTCAGTGTCGTCTCGATCCGTCCCATGACTGCCGGCCCGGCGGGCCGGCGGCCAGAGCAGCGTCAGTTACCGGGCGTCGCGTTGGCGAAGGTGGTCATGTCGCCCTTCGGACGCTTGTCCATGATCTGCTGACCTTCGATCATGTAGAACACCGTCTCGGCGATGTTGGTCGCGTGATCGCCGATCCGCTCGATGTTCTTGGCGCAGAACATCAGGTGAATGCAGAACGAGATGTTGCGCGGATCTTCCATCATGTAGGTAAGCAGCTCGCGGAACAGCGAGGTGCAGATCGCGTCGACTTCCTCGTCGCCGTTCCACACCACCATCGCGGCCGGCAGATCGTGCGCCGTATAGGCATCGAGCACCGCCTTGACCTGCGACTGCACGAGGTCGGTCATGTGCTCGAGGCCGCGGATCAGCTTCAGCGGATGGAAGTCGCTGTCGATCGCGTTGACGCGCTTGGCGATGTTCTTCGACAGATCGCCGATCCGCTCGAGGTCGGTCGCGACGCGCATCGCGCCGACGATTTCGCGCAGATCGATCGCCATCGGCTGGCGCCGCGCGATGGTCAACACCGCGCGCTCTTCGATATTCCGCTGCATCTGGTCGATCTCGGCATCGGCCGCGACCACGCGCGAGGCCAGCGCGACGTCGCGCCGGATCAGCGCATCGACCGAGTCGACGATCTGGCGCTCGGCCAAACCGCCCATCTCCGCGACCAGCCGGGTCAGCTCCTGCAGGTCGCCGTCGAACGCCTTGGTGGTGTGTTCGAATCCCATATCCGTGCTCCTCGCCCGCCGCGTCAGCCGAACCGGCCGGTGATGTAATCCTGGGTGCGCCGATCGCTCGGCGAGGTGAAGATCTTGTTGGTCGGGCCGAATTCGATCAGCTCGCCGAGATACATGAAGGCGGTCGACTCTGACACGCGCGCCGCCTGCTGCATGTTATGGGTCACGATCGCGATGGTGTATTGTTCCTTCAGCTCGTCGATCAGCTCTTCGATCTTGGCGGTGGAGATCGGATCGAGCGCCGAGCACGGCTCGTCGAACAGGATCACTTCCGGCCGCACCGCGATGGTGCGGGCGATGCACAGACGCTGCTGCTGACCGCCCGACAGGCTGAGACCGGAAGCGCCGAGCTTGTCCTTCACTTCGTTCCACAGTGCGGCGCCGCGCAGCGCCTTCTCGACCCGGCCGTCCATCTCCGACTTCGAGATCTTCTCGTACAGGCGGACGCCGAACGCGATGTTCTCATAGATCGTCATCGGGAACGGCGTCGGCTTCTGGAACACCATGCCGACCCGCGCGCGCAGCAGGTTGAGGTCGAGCTTGGGGTCGAGAATGTTGGTGTTGTCGAGCAGCACCTGCCCCTCGGCGCGCTGGCCCGGATACAGATCGTACATCCGGTTGAAGATGCGCAGCAGGGTTGACTTGCCGCAGCCCGACGGACCGATGAACGCGGTGACGCGGTTGGTGGCGAGCGCCAGGTTGATGTGCTTCAGCGCATGGTTCTGACCGTAGTAGAAATTGAGGTCGCGCACGGTCACCTTGGCCGGGCCGTCCGGCTGGGCGCCGATCGGCGGCATCGCGGACGGAACGCTGGTGGCGATCGAGATCTCGGTCATTTCGTGGTCCTCTCGGCGCCGATGATGCGCGCGCCAATGTTCAGGGCAAGCACGGTCAGGGTGATCAGCAGCGCGCCGGTCCAAGCGAGCTGCTTCCAGTAAGCGTAGGGGCTCTGGACGAAGTTGTTGATGGTCACCGGCAGGTTGGCCATCGTCTTGGTCAGATCCAGGCTGAAGAACTGGTTGCTGAGCGCGGTGAACAGCAGCGGCGCGGTCTCACCGGCGACACGGGCGGTCGCCAGCAGGATGCCGGTGATCAGACCGGCACGGGCGGCGCGATAGGCGATCCGGCGGATCACCAGCGAGCGCGGCAGGCCGAGCGCCGAGGCGGCTTCGCGCAGCGAGCTCGGCACCAGCAGCAGCATGTCTTCGGTGGTGCGCACCACCACCGGGATCACGATCACCGCCAGCGCCAGCGCGCCGGCGAGCGCCGAGAACCGGCCCATCGTCACCACCACCGCGCCATAGATGAACAGGCCGATGATGATCGACGGCGCGCTGAGCAGGATGTCGTTGATGAAGCGGATCACCGAGGTGAGCTTGTCGTATTTGCCGTACTCGGCGAGGTACGTGCCGGCGAATAGTCCGAGCGGCGCGCCGATGCCGACGCCGAGGATCGTCATGATGATCGAGCCGACGATGGCGTTGAGCAGGCCGCCCTCATTCGAGCCCGGCGGCGGGGTATTCTGGGTGAATATTTCGAAGTTGAGACCGGCGAGGCCGTTCCAGAACAGCGTGAACAGGATCAGCGCCAGCCAGGTGACGCCGAACAGCGCCGCCGCCGAGCACAGCACCTTGATCACCAGGTCGTTGCGGTGACGCCGCTTGTAGATCGGGTTGTCGAGATGGATCGGCGACATCTTACTTGCCCGCCTTCAGTTCGAGCCGCAGCAGCAGCAGCCGGGCGGCCGCCAGCACCAGGAAGGTCAGAATGAACAGCAGGAGGCCGAGCAGGATCAGGCCGGACTGATGCAGGCCATCGCTCTCGGCGAATTCGGAGGCGATCGCCGCCGAGATCGTGGTGCCGGGCGAGAAGATCGAGCCGGTGATCCGGAACGAGTTGCCGATGATGAAGGTGACCGCCATGGTCTCGCCGAGCGCGCGTCCGAGCGCCAGCATCACGCCGCCGATCACACCGACCCGGGTGTAGGGGATCACGACGCTGCGGACGACTTCCCAGGTGGTGCAGCCGACGCCGTAGGCGGCTTCCTTCAGCACCGGCGGCACGGTCTTGAAGACGTCGACCGAGATCGCGGTGATGAACGGCAGCACCATGATGGCGAGGATCAGCGAGGCGTTGAACAGGCTGAGATAGGACGGCGGACCGGCGAAGATATCGCCGAGCACCGGCACGCCCTCGAACAGCGCGATCATCGCCGGCTGGAAGTGATAGGCCAGGAACGGGCCGAGCACGAAGAAGCCCCACATGCCGTAGATGATCGACGGGATTCCGGCGAGCAGCTCGATGGCGAGGCCGATCGGGCGGCGCAGCCACATCGGGCACAGCTCGGTAAGGAAGATCGCGATGCCGAGACCGACCGGGATCGCGATCATCATCGCGATCAGCGACGTCACCAGCGTGCCGTAGATCGGGCCGAGCGCGCCGAGGACGGGCGGGTCATTGGCCGGCGCCCAGCGCGAAGTGGTGAGGAACGAGAAGCCGAATTCGCGGATCGCCGGTAAGGCACCGACGATTAGCGAGATGATGATGCCGCCGAGGATCAGCAGCACCGAAATCGCGCAGGCGCGCGTCGTCCAATAGAAAGTCTTGTCGCCGAGCTTGAAGGCACTCAGGGCCTTGGCCCGATCGTAAGGTCCGGCAGCCGTCTGCAACCCGGTCGTCTCAACCGCCATGTCCGCCACGCTAACTCTCCTCATGCCTACTGCAGGGCCGAAACCGCGCCTCGCGGCTGGAGATCTGAATTGAAAACCGGATGCGCGATCGAAGGTCGCGCCAGCACCGACTGCGGTGCAAAGCCGGAGCCCGAGCGTATGAGCCTCGGAGTCCGCCGTTCGCGTGAACGTCGGACTGCGACCCGGACGGATCCGGATCGCAGCCAAACTTCAGACTATCAGCTCTTGATGTCCGAGGCCCAGGTCTTCTCGATCAGCTTGACGACCGGTTCCGGCATCGGGATGTAGTCGAGCTCTTCGGCAGCCTTGGCGCCCTTCTCGAACGCCCACTTGAAGAACTTGACGGCTTCGGCGGACGCCGCCTTATCGACCGGCTCCTTGTGCATCAGGATGAAGGTCGCGGCGGTGATCGGCCACGAGGCTTCGCCCGGCTGGTTGGTCAGGATCAGGTAGTAGCCCGGAGCCTTGGCCCAGTCGGCGTTCGAGGCCGCAGCCTGGAAGGCCGCGATGGTCGGCTGCACGGTCTTGCCGGCGCTGTTCACCAGACCGGTGTAGGTCAGCTTGTTCTGCTTGGCGTAGGCGTATTCGACGTAACCGATCGAATTCTTGGTCTGACCGACGTTGCCGGCAACGCCTTCGTTGCCCTTGGCGCCGACGCCGACCGGCCACTCGACCGCGGTGCCCGAACCAACCTTGGTCTTCCAGTCAGCGCTGACCTTGGACAGGTAGTCGGTGAAGTTGAAGGTGGTGCCCGAACCGTCGGAGCGGCGAACCACGGTGATCGCATCGCTCGGCAGGCTGACCTTCGGGTTCAGCTTCTTGATCGCCGGGTCGTCCCACTTGGTGATCTTGCCGATGTAGATGTTGGCCAGGGTCTCGCCGTCGAGCACCATCTCACCCGGCTTCACGCCTTCGAGGTTCACGACCGGCACGATGGCGCCCATCACCATCGGCCACTGCACCAGGCCTTCCTTATCGAGCTGTTCCGGCTTCAGCGGCGCGTCTGTGGCGCCGAAGGTCACGGTCTTGGCAATGATCTGCTTGATGCCGGCGCCCGAACCGATCGACTGATAGTTCAGACCGTTGCCGGTGTCCTTCTTATAGGCATCGGCCCACTTCGAGTAGACGGGGTACGGGAAGGTGGCGCCAGCGCCGGTGATGTCGGCGGCGAAGGCCGAGGTCGACGCCGCAACCAGACCGGCCGCGACGATTGCCTTGATGAAATTCATGGGGAAGGTCTCCATCTGTAAGCGAAGCGCTCAGCGCGCCCGACTGCGCTTACCCCGCCCGTCTACGAGCGGTCGGTTGACCTTTTATGAGGGTTTGATGACAGTCATGTGACTGCACTAAGCGCCTGAAATCGAATGATTATTCGACTCAGACCTGGGGCTTTCCCTGAGGGAAACAGACGGTGAAAGTCGCACCCTTTTTCAGCACGCTTTCGATCAGCAGGCGGCCGCGGTGACGGTTAACAATATGTTTCACCAGCGATAATCCTAACCCCGTACCACCCTGAGAACGGCTGTCGCCGACGTCCACGCGGTAGAACCTTTCGGTCAGTCGCGGCAGATGTTCGGGCGCGATACCAGGGCCGAAATCGCGCACCAACGCGCGATACTCCGACACGCCGTCGCCCGACACGGCAGCCACCACCGAGACCACCACCCGGCCGCCCGAAGCGCCATACTTCAGCGCGTTCTCGATCAGGTTTTCGAACAGCCGCAGCAGCTCTTCGCGATCGCCGGCGATGGTCGCGGCGTCCTCCGGCAGCTCCAGCTCGATCACCACCTGGCGTTCTTTGGCCAGCGGCTCGAGGCCGTCGGTGACCTGCTTGATCAGCGGCTTCAGGTCGATCATCGCATCGGGGCGAACATGCGCGCTGAGCTCGACCCGCGACAGCGACAGCAGGTCGTCGATCAGCCGCGCCATCCGGGTCGCCTGAGCGTGCATGATGCCGAGGAAACGCTCGCGCGCCTTCGGATCGTCGCGGGCCTGCCCCTGCAGCGTGTCGATGAAGCCCGACAGAGCGGCCAGCGGCGTGCGCAGCTCGTGGCTGGCATTGGCGACGAAGTCAGCACGCATCTCTTCGACCCGGCGCAGCGGCGTCAGATCGTGGAACGTCATCAGCATGCACTGATCGGTGCCGCCGAACGCGGTCGGCACCTGCACCGGCGCGATGATCAGTTCGAGCCAGCGTTCGATCGAGCCGTGATCGAGATAGGTGGCGCGGCGCGGCTCCGAGGTCGCAATCGCCTCGCGCAGCGCGGTGACGATCTCGGGACTGCGCAGCGCGAACTGCGCCAGCTCTCGCACCCGCAGGGCCGGCGCGAGCTGCGCCGCAGCGGCGTTGAGGTGGATGACCCGGCCGGCACGATCGAGCAGCACTGCCGGATCGGGCATGCCGGCGACGATGGCACGCACCACCGGCATTTCCACCGGGCTGACGCCAAGCGTGTCGTCGAGCGCGCTGGAGCTGTCATGCAACCGCCAAGGCACCAGCGCGGCGGCGACCAAGCAGGCGAACGCCGCGATCGCCGGGCCGATCGCGAGCTGGGCGAACAGCACCAAGGCGGTGAGCGCGAGCGCGCCGGCGATCAGGATGATCGCGGCGTGACGAAGCCGATCGGACCAATGCGTCAGCAGCGATGTGGAAGACGGTGTTGGCGGAGCGAGTACGAGTTCGCGGACCGGGCGGGCTTGCTCGTCGGGCGCGGGTGCGGTGGTCATGGCTCAACCTGGTGAGGGATCTCCGCGCACCGGTTCCGGCTTCAGCGCTTCGGCCAGCGGACGAACCCGCTTCAGCCGCGCACCGAGCACGATCTCCCGGACCGCAAGCACGACGACCGATATCACGAACGGCACGATGTAGTACAGCAGGCGGAACAGCAGCATGCCGGCGAGCAGCTCTTCCTTGTCCATCTGCCACAGCCCGACCAGCATCGCGGCGTCGAACACGCCGAGCCCGCCGGGCGAATGGCTGGCGAAACCGAGCAGCGTCGCCGATACGAAGATCACCGCGACCACGACGAAGCCGACATTGGGCTCGTCAGGCGTCAGCACGTACATCGCGAGCGCGCAGAAGCCGAGATCGACGATGCCGATCGCGATCTGCAGCAGCGTCAGCTTGCCGCCCGGCAGAGTCACCGTCCAACTGCCGCGCCCAACGCAGCGCGGCTTGAATGACACCCACGCGACATAGACCATCAAGCCGGCAAGGATCAGCAGCGCCAGCACGCGGTTGACCGCCGGCGGCAACAGATCGACCGCAGACGCCGCTTCAGGATGATAGGCGACGCCGAGGCCGAGCACCGCGGCGTTGCCGAGCCAGAACGTCAGGCCGGCAAGGAAACACACCTTGGCGACGTCGATCGCGTCGAGCCCCCAGGCCGAGTAGATCCGGTAGCGCACCGCGCCGCCGGTCAGCGCGCTGGCGCCGACATTGTGACCGATCGAATAGCTGGTGAAGGCGGCGAGCGCGTTGACCCGGTAAGGCACGTCATCGCGGCCGATCGCGTGAACGGCGAACAGATCGTAGAACGTCAGGGTGAAATAGCCGGCGGCGACGAACAACGCAGCGAGCGCGATCGAGGTCGGCTCGGTCTGGCCCATCGCGTCGAGCACGCGGTCATGGTCGATGCCGCGCAGGATGTGGTACAGAACGTAGCAAGCGGCCGCGATGACCGCGATGCTGACCGCAACACCGAGTTTGTGCAGGATTTGCTTCTCGCGCAGAACTTCGATCGTTCTGCGTATTGCGATCCGCATCGAGACCTCGAATCCCCTTCGCCCGCGTTCTACCCCTGGTGTCCCGGCCCTGTCGCCGTGTTTCGGCCGGCCGCACATCGTTGGTAGCGTGTTTTCCAGCCAAGTGGAATTCGGTCAACGCCGCAGGACGGTGCGCGACGCTTCAATTCCGCTTCAGCTGGCCGGCTGCGCTTCGCATTTTTGGGACTTCGTTGCAGCGCGGGACCTATCGTCGCAGCGCTCGGTCGATCACGGCCGAAAGCTGTCGTCAGGGCCGCTGCGATTGCCGCGCGACCACCCAGTAGCGGAGCCATGAACCGATGGCACACCCGATCAGATAGGCGGCCAGCATGGCGAGGAAAAGGTCGAGCCAATAGCCGGCCCGGCCGGGAACCAGACGGGCGAGCGACAGCCCGACCAGCACCGCTGCGACGCCGGCGATACCCAGCCCGGCATTGCGCGAGAAGCTCGGGCCGCGATGCACCACCGAGATCCAGCCCACCGCGAAGCCGAGCAGCAGCGAACCGACCAGCCAGCCCCAGAAGAAATCCGCCAAAGCCACCATGCGTCACCTGACCACGAAATCGATCCGGCGATTCTTCGCCTTGCCAGCATCGGTGTCGTTGCCGGCGACCGGGATCTTGCTGCCGTAGCCGAACGCCTGGAGACGCTCCGGCGACAGGCCGGCCCGCACCATATAGTCGACCACCTCGCGGGCGCGCTTTTCCGACAACGACTGGTTGAACGCAGGATCGCCGTCGCTGTCGGTGTGGCCGGCGATTTCGATCTTGGCGTTCGGGCAGCGCATCGCGGTCTCGATCAGCCGGTCGAGCAGCGCGGCGGAATCCTTGTCGATGCTGGCGCTGGCGGATTCGAACTGGATGGTGGCCTTGGCCAGCAGCCCGTTGAACAATTGCTGGCACACCGAGGCATCGACCGGCGCGGCGGCCGGCTTGACCGACAGATCGGCCTTCACGGTCCAGCCTTGCGGCAGCTCCTTGTTCAGGCCGCCGCGGATCTGATTGGCGGCGACCTCATAAAGGGCGTCGCCGGACAGATGAACCTCACGGTCCGACAGTACCAGAGTGCCGGTCGACAGCCGAGACAGCGCGCCGAGCGCAGGCGTTGCGGCTTCGAGGAAGCCCTTCGGGGCGCCGACGCTTGCCTTGAGGTTGTCGACCACCTTTTCGCTGAAGAATTTGCGGCCGGTGGCCGCGGCCAGCGCCGCATGCACATTATTGTCCGGGACATAGCCGTCGAGCGTAACCTGCCCGGCGACCGGATCCTTGTAGGCCCGGAACACGTAAGGCGGCGCCTCGATATCGTTTTCGCCAACGGTGTAGCCGTCGGGAAGGCTGCGCAGCGCCGCGGCGATCGATTCACGGCCGCCGAGATCCTTGGCCATGCCCTTCAGCGCAACCTGGGTGCCGGTGAGGGTGATCTTGCCCTGCTTCAACTTGGCGATCTGGTCGATCAGCAGCATCGCGGCGGCGTCGAACCGTTGCGGGGCGCCGCGCGCCAGCGCCATCCGGTCGACCACCTCGGTGCCGTTCACCGCCGCCCGCGCGCCATCGGCCAGCCGGGTGCGGCTCGCCGGCAGCGGCGCGCTGCCGGTCAGGGTCACGCGAACGACATCGCGCTCAATTGACCAGACATAAGGAGAGGCTTCCGGTACCAGCTTGGTCCGGTCGTTCACCAAACGGAGGCCTGGCACTGCCTCGACCGCGGACACCGCGGCGCGGCGCCCCTCTTCGGAGAACGCCTCGGCGGTCAGCGTGATGTCGCGTCCCGCAGCGGTGATCTTCGTTTTGTCGAGGACGGTGTCCTTGAGCGCAGCCGTGGCGCGAGCGCCAAGATCGGCTTCCACGGCCGGCATCGTCGTCCAAGCGGCGATAGCCCAGAGGATAACCAACGGAATGGCGCCGGGCCACCATTTACCGCTGGAGCTGTAGAGTCCGCGCATTCCGCTTCCCGTGGATCAGAAGCAGAGAGAAATCAAACCGTTGGAGGGCTGTCAAACGCAATTCAAGGAAACAGCAACCAAAGTTGCGCTTCCCATAACCGTTTCTTCAACCGTCGGCGCCTAGCATCGTGCAGAAATTGAGCGGCCGCTATTCGATGAAGCACTTTCGTCACAATATTATCCGCGCCGGGCTCGAAGCCCTTTATTACACCGGCGCGCATCGGGTGCTGCGCCCGATCTTTTCCGGAATCGGCACGGTTTTCATGCTGCACAACGTGCGGCCGGCCCGCGCCGATTCGTTTCAGCCCAATCGCCACCTCGAGGTCACGCCGGACTTCCTCCGCGCCACGCTGCGCCATCTGCGCGAGCTCGGAATCGATCTGGTGCCGATGGACGAGTTGCACCGGCGGCTGCGTGCGCGCGACTTCAGCCGGCGTTTCGCCTGCATCACGCTGGATGACGGCTATCGCGACAACCGCGATTTTGCCCTGCCGGTGTTCGAAGAGTTCGGCGCGCCGTTCACTGTTTTCGTCACCTCCGACTTCGCCGAAGGCACCGGCCGGCTGTGGTGGGTGACGCTGGAACGGCTGATCGCCGCCCAGAGCCGGATCGATGTGTCGATCGACGGCCAGGAGCTGCATCTCGACACGGCGACGCCCGAGGCCAAGCAAGCGGCATTCGACCGGCTGCATGATCTGTTGCGCAGCCTGCCGAATGGCGGCGATCTCGATGCCGCGATGACGGCGCTGTGCCTGCGTTACGGGATCGATGAAACCGCGGCGGCGCGCGAACTGTGCCTGCCTTGGAACGAACTGCGCAGCTTCGCCGCGCACCCGCTGGTGACGATCGGCGCGCACGGCATCACCCATTGCATGCTGCGCCGGCAGACCGAGCTGGTCGCCGCGCACGAACTCACCGGCAGCCGCGCCCGCATCCAGGACGAGCTGCAACAGGCGGTCGACCACCTCGCCTATCCATACGGCGACAGGGCTTCGGCTGGCCCGCGCGAATTCGCGATCGCGCAGGCGGTCGGCTACAAAACTGCGGTGACCACACGCCCCGGCATGATGTTCGCTGATTGCGCCGATCATCTCACCGCGCTGCCGCGGGTCTCGCTCAACGGCCACTACCAGGACGACCGACTGTTGCCGGTGCTGACTTCCGGGGCGGCGACCGCGATGTGGAACGGCTTCCGCCGCGTCGCTGCGGCGTGATTTCTTGACTCACCTCCCTGGCCGCCTCAAACAGGCGGCCAAAGCCCCGAGGGAGATGTCATGTTCAAGGATCTGTTTTCGCTGCAAGGCCGCGTCGCTCTGGTGACCGGCGGCTCGCGCGGCATCGGCAAAATGATCGCGGCCGGCTTTCTCGCCTATGGCGCGACGCGCGTTTACATCACCGCGCGCAAGGCCGCAGCGTGTCAGGCCACAGCCGATGAACTCACCGAAATGTATCCCGGCGAGTGCGTTGCGCTGCCGATCGACATCTCGACCATGGCGGGCATCGACATGCTGGCCGCCGAGATCAAGCGCCGCGAGAGCTCGCTCGACATCCTGGTCAACAACGCCGGCGCCGCCTGGGCGGCCGACTTCGACGAATTCCCGGAGAGCGGCTGGGACAAGGTGATGGACCTCAACGTGAAGACGCCGTTCTTCCTGACCAAGGCGCTGGCGCCGCTGCTGCGCGCCGCCGCGAGCGCCGAACAGCCCGGCAAGGTGATCAACATCGCCTCGATCGACGGCATCTTCGTCAATCCGCTCGAGACCTATCCCTACGCGGCGTCGAAGGCCGGCCTGATCCACCTCACCCGCCGGCTGGCAGTGCGGCTGATCAAGGACCACATCGTCGTCACTGCGATCGCACCGGGCCCGTTCGCCTCGGACATGAACAAAGCGGCACGCGATGAGTCCGACGCGGTCGCCAAGCGCGTCCCTGCGGGCCGGATCGGCACCGATGAGGACATGGCCGGCACCGCCGTGTTCCTCGCCTCCCGCGCCGGCGACTACGTGGTCGGATCGACCGTGACGGTCGACGGCGGCGTCGCCTTCGCCAACCCGGGCATCAAGGGCGACGGCTGGGCGTAACGCCACCGCGCTTCGGTCTCCCGCTCGAAGCGTCAGAGCACACCTCTCCGGTCAAGATTCCCCCACCGCAATGCCCGCGCTCGAAAGCGCGCGGACTGCGGTTTTGCGTCCCACCTGACGAAATTTGCCTTGAATTATAATGCATCGAACGGCATCCGTTCGATTGCTGGCGTTTTCGGCCGGCATTATCATTCTCCAAACAGATGTGAACGGACCGAGATGGCCGAGCCAGACGATACCGACGCGAGCTTTCTGCTCGACCTCGGCCGCCATGTCCGCACCATGCGCGGGCGACGCGGCATGTCGCGCAAAGTGCTGGCCAAGGTCTCCGGCATCTCGGAGCGCTACATCGCCCAGCTCGAAAGCGGCAAAGGCAACGTGTCGATCATGCTGCTGCGCCGGATTTCCGAAGCGCTGGCGACGCCGCTCGAAGACCTGCTGCCGTCCAACGAGTCGTCGGCCGACTGGCCGGTGATCCGCGATCTGGTGCGGCGCGCCACCCCGGTGCAGATCGCCCATGCCAAGGACGTGCTGTCCGGCCTCGGCCGGTTCGGCGGACTGGAGCGGGAGGCGACCTTCCACGGCATCGCACTGATCGGTCTGCGCGGCGCCGGCAAGTCGACCCTCGGCAAGATGCTGGCCGACAGCATCGGCTGGAGCTTCGTCGAACTGAACCGCGAGATCGAACGCCAGAATGGGCTGTCGGTGTCCGAGATCATCGCGCTGTACGGCCAGGAAGGCTTCCGCCGGATGGAGCAGACCGCGCTGTCGCGGCTGCTCGCCCGCCAGGAGCCGATCGTGCTGGCGACCGGCGGCGGCATCGTTTCCGAGCCGATCACCTTCGATCAGATCCTGACCTCGTTCTATACGATCTGGCTGAAGGCCGAGCCGGAGGAGCACATGGCGCGGGTGCGCGGCCAGGGCGACCTGCGGCCGATGGCCGATGACCGCGCCGCGATGCAGGAGCTGCGCACCATCCTGCAGAGCCGCGAGCCGCTGTACGCCCGCGCCGCTGGCGTGCTCGACACCGCCGGGCTGTCGGTCGAAGCGGCCGCGCAGAAGCTGGTCGCGATGGTGTCGCCGGTGCTCAGCCGCGATGCCGGCGCGTTCGGCCTGCGCCAAGCGACGCCGTAAGCGCCGCTACGGCTTGGTGCGTTCGAACTGCCGCAGCAGCTTGTTGCCGCGATCGACCGCCGCATCCATCGCGTCCTTCGCAGATTTTTCGCCGCGCACTGCGTGCTCGATCTCGTCTTCGATCGCGGCCCGCACCAGCACGAACGAACCGAGCCGCAACCCGCGCGAATTCTCGGTCGGCGGCTTCAGCGTGATCTGCTCGATCGAGATCGCGGTGCCGGGATTGCGGTCGTAGAAGCCCTGCGCACGGGTGAGGTCGTAGGCCGCCTTGGTGATCGGCAGATAGCCGGTGTGCTGATGCCAGGCCGCCTGAACTTCCGGCTTCGACAGATAGGCAAAGAACTTGGCGGCGCCCTTGTATTCGCCCGCCGTACGGCCCCGCAGCACCCATAGCGTGGCGCCGCCGATGATGGTGTTCTGCGGTGCTCCGGCGATGTCCGGCCAATACGGCAGCCGGCCGTAGCCGACGTCGAACTTGGCATTGGCCAGGATGTCGGCCCGCGTTGCCGACGAGCCGATGAAGATGCCGCAGTCGCCCTGCTGGAAGCGCGGTTCGGCCGCGGTGGCGCGGCCGCTATAATCGAAGATCTTGGTCTTCTGCCAATCCGCAAGCTGCGCGATATGGCGAATCACCGACGGATTGTTGAACACCAATTCGGCATCGAGCCCGCCCAGCCCGTTCGACCGCGTCGCCAACGGCAGGTCGTGATAGGCGGAGAAATTCTCGATGTGCACCCAGGACGGCCACGAGGTGGTGAAGCCACAGGTCGCGCCGGCGTCGATCAGACGCTTCGCCATCGTCCCGACGTCCGGCCAGGTGGCCGGCGGCGCCTCGGGGTCGAGCCCGGCGCGCCGAAACAGGGTCTTGTTGTAGTACAGGATCGGCGTCGACGCGTTGAACGGGAACGACAACATGTTGCCGTCGAGATCGGTGTAGTAGCCGGTCACGGCCGGCAGATAATCGGCCGGCGAGAACACTTCGCTCTCGTCGCGCATCAGCTCGTACACCGGATAGACCGCGCCCTTGGCCGCCATCATGGTGGCGGTGGCGATCTCGTTGACCTGCACGATCGTCGGCTGGCTGGAGGAGCGGAACGCGAAGATCGCCGCAGTCACCGTCTGGGTGTAGTTGCCCTTGTAGGTCGGGACCACGCGGTAATCGGATTGCGACGCATTGAAATCCGCCGCCAGCTTCTCGAGCTGCCGGCCGAGCTCGCCGGACATTGCATGCCACCAGGCGATTTCGGTAGCGGCGCCTGCGGGGGCGATACCGGCGGTGGCGCAAGCCAGCAATGTGGCGGCGATTTGCGCGAGTCGTCCCAAAATTCCGGCCATCGCCTGATGCGCTCACTCCCGATAGCCATCGCCCAGGCTGATCTGCTAGCTTGGTGGGACTTCTCCGGTCCCTGCGACCGGCACCAACTGTATGGGATTGAACTTGCCGCTGTCCAGCCGAGCCGAGGTCCCTGACGGCAACACTGTGCGCGCCGCTGCATCGCGCGCAACTGGCCGCGGCATGGTCCGGCGTGAGGT
The DNA here is from genome assembly GCF_010907025.1 of Rhodopseudomonas sp. BR0G17. NCBI lineage: Bacteria > Pseudomonadati > Pseudomonadota > Alphaproteobacteria > Hyphomicrobiales > Nitrobacteraceae > Rhodopseudomonas > Rhodopseudomonas sp. BR0G17. The sequence goes on from NZ_QUML01000028.1 coordinate 18,231, forward strand.
CGACTGAGTTGGATCCGGTCGCCCCGCAGCCCGCTGATAATGAGCCACGGCCGGACCGGCGCGGCCGCACCGGCCTCGTCGGCCTGGTGCGCGCGGTGCCGATCCGCTGGCGCATCCTGTCGATCGCGGCACTGAACTCGCTCGTCGTGCTGGTGCTGGTGAGCCTGATCTGGAGCGGCACGCGGGTGCTGCGCACCGCCTGGGACGATGTCCGCCAGGTGCGGGAGTCCGACAAGATCCTGGCGCTCTTGGAAAGCGAGACCGGGCGGCTGCAGAACCTGATCCACCGCTACATCAATCAGCCGAGCCCCGACCTGTTCGCCGAGATCCTGCTGCTGCGCGAAGCGGTGCTGGGCACGCTGACCAACCGCGCCTCCACCGATCCGATGCTGTCGGGCTCGGTCGAGGAGCTGGAGCGCGCCACCGAACGCTTCCTCGGCGGCTTCGGCGACCTGCGGGCGCTGCAAACCACCATCAAGTCCACCTACGAGAACCAGGTGCAGGCGCCGGCCCGCGATATCGCGGCGCTGTTTGCGGTGATCGGCGGCGCCACCGGCCAGCGCGACGCGCTGATCCTGCCGCCGCTCGGCCGCGCCCGCGAGGCTTTCACCGCGATGCTGGTGGCGGCCAACTCCTACTATCTGTCGCTGTCACAGCAGGCTGCCGAAGAGGCCCAGCAGAACACCGAGACCATCGAGCGGACGATTCCGGTGATGAGCAATCTCGCCGACAATGATCTGCAGAAGATGGCGCTGGAAAAGCTGAAGCTGCGCACAGCGGCGCTGCGCGATGGCCTGCAGGAACTGACCGACCAGCTCGCCAAGCGCAGCGACCTCTTACGCAACTCGATCGACGCCAGCCAGGCCGCCACCATCGCGGCGATCGACGCGCTGTCGGTGAAGATGCGCCAGCGCGAGCAGAAGGCGCAGGAGACGTTCGACCGCACCCTCACCGGCATCTCGCGCAAAGTTCTGTCGATCGCGCTGATCTTCCTCGGCGTCATCATGACGGCCGGCATCATCATCGCGCTCAGCATCCGCCTGCCGCTGCAGCAGATCCTGTCGGCGATGCACGCCATCACCTCGGGCAATTACGACCGCCGGGTTGCCGGCACCGAGGCCAAGGACGAGATCGGCGCGATGGCGCGCGCGGTCGAGGTGTTCCGCGAGAACGCGATCGACAAGCGCAAGGCGCAGGACGATCTTCGCGAGTCGAAAGAAAAAGCCGAGAGCGCGCTGCTCGAACTGAAAACCGCGCAGCAGAATTTGATCGACGCCGAACGACTGGCGGCGCTCGGCAGCCTGGTGGCCGGCGTCGCCCACGAGGTCAACAATCCGATCGGCATCAGCCTGACGGTGGCGTCGAGCTTTACGCGCCGGGCGACCACTTTCGAGGCCGAGCTAAAAGGCGATACGCCGCTGCGGCGCTCGCAGCTCGACGAATTCGTCCGCAGTACGCGCGACGCCGCCCAGCAGCTCGTCGGCAATCTGCAGCGCGCCGCCGAACTGATCCAGTCCTTCAAGCAGGTGGCGGTCGACCGGTCCCACGCCGAACGCCGGCAATTCAACCTGCACGAGGCGACCGATCAGATCGTCGCCAGTCTGAAGCCGGTGCTCAAGCGGGCACCGATCCGGCTCGACATCGACGTGCCGGAAAGCCTGGTGATCGACGGCTACCCGGGCGCCTACGGTCAGATCCTGACCAACCTGTTTCTGAACGCCGCCAACCACGCCTTCACCGACGGGCGCTCTGGCACGATCACCATCACGGCGCGGCCGCGCGGCAACGATGACATCGAGATCATCTTCGCCGACGACGGCGCCGGCATGACGCCGGACGTGCAGCGCCAGGCTTTCGACCCGTTCTTCACCACCCGCCGCAATGAGGGCGGCACCGGGCTCGGCCTGCACATCGTTTACAATCTGGTGACCCAGCAGCTCGGCGGCCGGATGATGCTGGAATCAAGACTAGGACAAGGCACGACTTTTCGCATTATCATGCCGAAAACCGCCACTGGCGGAGCGGCATCCGCTGCCCCGCCCATCGACGGAAACCTGCAATGGCCGACCAGGACGATATCCTCGAGCTGATCGAAGACGCCGATTCGACGCCGGAGGTATCGGGCGCACGGAAATGGAAGATCGCGGTGATCGACGACGACACCGCGGTTCACGACGGCACCCGCTTTGCGCTGAGCGACTACAGCCTCAACAACCAGGGGCTGGAGATCCTGTCGGCCTATTCAGGCGCCGAAGGCCGCGAACTGATGCGCGCCAACCCCGACATCGCGGCGGTGCTGCTCGACGTCATCATGGAGACCGACGCGGCCGGCCTCGAGTTGGTGGAGTTCATCCGCAACGACCTCAAGAACGAGACCGTCCGGATCATCCTGCGCACCGGTCAGCCCGGCCAGGCGCCGGAGCGCCGCGTCATCGTCGACTACGACATCAACGACTACAAGGCCAAGACCGAGCTCACCGCCGACAAGCTGTTCACCTCGCTGACCGCGGCGCTGCGCAGCTATCAGCAGCTCGAGCGGATGGTGCAGACCCGGCGCGGCCTGGAAATCATCATCGACGCCGCCTCGACGCTGTACGACTTCAAGTCGATGCAGCGGCTCGCCGAGGGCGTGCTGACCCAGCTCGCCTCGCTGCTCAATGTCGATTGCGCCGGTATCTTAGTGCTGCGCGACGCAGGCGACGAACTGGCGGTGCTGGCAGGCTCGGGCTGCTACAGCCGCTTCATCGGCCCCACCGGCCACAGCAATTCGCTCGACCCCGATCTGCGCCAGATGGTTGAAGAGGCGTTCCGACGCCGCAAGCACGAATTCGCCGACCATCGCACCGTGCTTTATATCCGCACCGGCAGCGGCCGCGAAGTGGTGGTGCTGCTGCAGGCCGAGCGCGAACTGTCGGACACCGACCGTTCGCTGGTCGAGATCTTCGGCAGCCGGCTGTCGATCGCGTTCGACAACGTCATCCTGTATCGGCAGCTGCATGAGGCCAACACCCAGCTCGAAGAGCGGGTGGCCCAGCGCACCCGGGCGCTGACCCAGGCCAACCGCCGGCTGTCGACGCAATGGCTGCGGCTGCAGCGCGCCAATGCGTTCAAGAACGAGATCCTCGGCACCGTTGCGCACGACCTGAAGAACCCGCTCGGCGTCATCCTCGGCCGCACCGAAATGCTGACCGAGCTGATCGGCGCCGAATCCTCCAAGGACCACGTTATCGCCCAGGTCGATCATATCCGCGACGCCACCCGGCGACTGACGCTGATGGTCGATCATTTGATCTCCGACGCAATGGCGGATGCGTTCGACATCTCGATCCGGCGCGAGGCTGTCGACATCGCGGCATTGGTCGGCGAGGTCGCCGAAGCCAACCGGCCGATGGCGCAGAACAAGCAGCAGGTGATTTCGGTGTCGACGCCGGAGGCCTGCGGGACGATGTGCGATTCCGACCGGATGCGCGAGGCGATCGACAATCTGGTCAGCAACGCCATCAAATACAGCCCGATCGGCGGCAACATCGCCCTGCAGGTCGACGGTGATGGCGACAGCACCATGATCCGCGTCACCGACGAGGGCGCAGGATTATCGCCGGAAGATCTGAGCCGGCTGTTCGGGCGTTTCCAGCGGCTGTCCGCCAAGCCGACCGCGGGCGAAAGCTCCACCGGCCTTGGGCTGTCGATCGTCAAGAAGATCGTCGACATGCATGGCGGCGAGATCATCGCCGAGAGCCCCGGCCCCGGTCAGGGCGCGACCTTCACCATCATTCTGCCCGCAGCATCGGTGTCATGAGCCAGAACCCGCACATCATCGTCGTCGACGACGAAGCCCCGGCCCGCGAGATGGTCGGCGACTATCTCAAGATGCACGGCTTCGCCGTCACGCTGTGCGATGGCGGCAAGAGCCTGCGTGCCGAGATCGCCACCAAGCTGCCAGACCTGGTGGTGCTGGACCTCAACATGCCGGAAGAGGACGGGCTGTCGATCATCCGCGACCTCAAGGCCAAGTCCAACGTTCCGGTGATCATGCTGACCGCGACCGCAAGCCCGATCGACCGGGTGGTCGGCCTCGAACTCGGCGCCGACGATTACATCGCCAAGCCTTGCGAGCTGCGCGAATTGATGGCGCGCATTCGGTCGGTGCTGCGCCGCGCTGCGCCGCCGAAGCCCGCCGCCGCGGAGCCTGCGAGCGCCGCAAAGGCCGACAGCGCCCAGCTGGTGCGGTTCGGCACCAAATGGCTCGATCTCGAAGCCCAGGCACTGCGCGACGACGACGGCAACGAGCATCCGCTGACGGCGTCGGAATTCGGCCTGCTGAAGGTGTTCGCCGCCAATCCGAAACGGGTGCTGTCGCGCGAGCGGCTGCTGGAGCTGGCGAATGCGCGCGACGCCGAAGCTTTCGACCGCGCGGTCGATCTCCGCATCATGCGGATCCGCCGCAAGATCGAGCCGGACCCGACGAAGCCGGCCGTAATCAGGACAATTCGCGGCGGCGGCTATTTGTTCTCGCCCGCCAGCGACCGCGCCTGAGCCGCTGGCCGCCGGTATCGCTGGCTGCAGGGCCTGATTTCCCTCGCTTTTTCGGCCGAATGTTTCGTCGCGGCTCCGGCGACGAAACACTTCCATTTCGCCACGAAACCATTTTCCCCTCCGGCGCAGACCTCCTGAAACGGTAGCTGGCTAGTAGTTCTCCCAACACGCCGCGGGGGAGCGCGGCACGAAGGGAGCTCGTCATGCAGAACGTCATTGCGCTCAACGACGCCGGCCGCCTGGGCATCCTGGCCGCCAGAGCCACGAGCGATGAAATGCTGCTCGCCAGCATTGCGGGCGGTGACCGGACTGCGATGCATACTCTGTACGCCCGGCACAATGTGCGGGTGTATCGCTTCATCCTGCGGATGGTGCGCGACGCCGCGACCGCCGAAGACCTGGTCAGCCAAGTCTTCCTCGACGTGTGGCGGACCGCCCGGCAGTTCGAAGGCCGCGCTCAGGTGTCGACCTGGCTGCTGTCGATCGCCCGGTTCAAGTCGCTGACCGCGCTGCGCCAGCGCCAGCACGAAGACATCGATCAGGACGACGTGCTGGAGATCGCCGACGGCTCGGACTCGCCCGAGACCGCGCTCGACCGCAGCCGCACCAGCGACATCCTGCGCGCCTGCATCGCCAAACTGTCGCCGGCGCATCGCGAGATCATCAATCTCGTCTACTACCATGAGAAGTCGGTCGAGGAAGTCGGACGCATCGTCGGCATTCCGCAGAGCACGGTGAAGACCCGGATGTTTTACGCCCGCAAGCAGCTTGCCGAATTGCTGAAGCGCCACGGCGTCGAAAGCCTCGCGGCCTGACGTCGCACGCGAGGCTGTCCGCGCCGCTTGGTCGCACGCCGGCAGTTTGGAGAGGTTCTGGTTCGCCGCCCTCGTGCCACGATGTGCTGGTCACTATAGTCAACACAGCGATGCCGGATCGTCGAACGAAACAATTGAAACGATCGACGACATCGAACGGAAAGATCAGCCTGCTAGGGTAATCTTCATCGACGCAGCGGCCACCAAACGCAGGTCGCGCGACAGCGAATTTTCAAAGCCTCCGACACCCCATCGTAGGCCTCCAAGGGACCCGGACGAGATGCCCCCTCGTCCGGGTTTTGCCTTGTTGAAGGTACGCCGATGCGTTGTGTTGACGCAGCACGATCGATGCCACGCAAATCAGGAACAAACCGGACGATTTTCGATTGAGTGCAGCGCCGTCGCGGAATTGTTAACCGCTGCCGTCTAGGCATCGATACACTGCGGCGATACATAGTCGCTCGATGATGTGCGCATCATCTTACGCTCACGTCTACGGATCGGTGGGATGTTCGAAAGTCTTGATCCGGTGGTGCTGGCGCGCCTCCAGTTCGCCTTCACGGTGTCGTTTCACATCATCTTCCCCGCCTTTTCGATCGGCCTTGCGAGCTATCTCGCGGTGCTCGAAGCGCTGTGGCTGTGGACCAAGCGTGAAGTCTTCATCAACCTGTTCAATTACTGGATGAAGATCTTCGCCATCGCGTTCGGCATGGGCGTGGTGTCGGGCATCGTGATGTCCTACCAGTTCGGCACCAACTGGGCGGTGTTCTCGGACAAGACCGGCCCGGTGCTCGGCCCGCTGATGGCCTATGAGGTGCTTACCGCCTTCTTCCTCGAGGCGGGATTCCTCGGCGTGATGCTGTTCGGCCTCAAGCTGGTGGGGCCGCGGCTGCACTTCCTCGCCACGCTGATGGTCGCGATCGGTACGCTGACCTCCGCGTTCTGGATTCTGTCGGCCAACTCCTGGATGCAGACCCCGACCGGCTACGGCGTCAATGAGGCCGGGCAGTTCGTGGCGGTCGACTGGTTCAAGCTGATCTTCAATCCGTCATTCCCGTATCGTCTCGCCCACATGGTGCTGGCCGCCTACCTGACCACCGCGCTCGTGGTCGGCTCGGTCGGCGCCTATCATCTGCTGAGCAACACCCGGCAGCCCGGCGCGCGGATGATGTTTTCGATGGCGATGTGGATGATCGCCGTGGTGGCGCCGATCCAGATCTTCGCCGGCGACGCGCATGGCCTCAATACGCTGGAGCACCAACCCGCCAAGGTGATGGCGATGGAAGGCCACTACCAGAGCCATCCTGACGGTGCGCCGCTGATCCTGTTCGGCCTGCCTGACCAGGACGCCGCGGTGGTGCGCTACGCGCTGCAGATTCCTAAACTGTCGTCGTTGATCCTCAAGCATTCGCTCGACGCGCCGCTCGCCGGCCTCGACACCGTGCCGCGTGAGAATTGGCCGCCGGTGCCGATCACCTTCTGGTCGTTCCGCGTGATGGTCGCGCTCGGCTTCCTGATGCTCGGCCTCGGCGTGTTCAGCCTGTGGCTGCGCTGGCGCGGCCGGCTGTTTGAATCGCGTCCGCTGCACCGCTTCGCGCTGGCGATGGGGCCGGCCGGCTTCATCGCCGTGCTGGCCGGCTGGGTGACCACCGAAACCGGACGGCAGCCGTTCACCGTGTTCGGCCTGCTGCGCACCGTCGACTCAGTATCGCCGCTGGCCGCCCCGGCGGTGGCAACGTCGCTGATCGCCTTCATCGTGGTGTATTTCGCCATCTTCATCGCAGGCGTGGTCTACATCCTGCGACTGATGGCGCATCCGCCGCACCACGGCGAAGAGGGCCCGCGCGGCGATACGCCCGAACGTGCCGCCGGCATCACGCCGGCGCCGGCGATCGCCACCCGCAGATTCAGTTGAGCAGGATTCGGCTGTGACCATGGCTTACGACGTCGCGACGATCTGGGCTTTCATCATCGCCTTTGCGGTGTTCGTCTATGTGGTGATGGACGGCTTCGACCTCGGGCTCGGCATTCTGTTTCCGCTGTTTCGGACCAAGCGCGACCGCGACGTCATCATGAACAGCGTCGCGCCGGTGTGGGACGGCAACGAGACCTGGCTGGTGCTCGGCGGCGGCGGGCTGTTTGCGGCATTTCCGCTGGCTTACGCGGTACTGATGCCGGCGCTGTACACGCCGATCATCGCGATGCTGCTCGGCCTGGCGTTTCGCGGCGTCGCATTCGAATTCCGCTGGCGCACTCAGCGCGAGCGCAACCGCTGGGACATCGCATTCTTCCTCGGCTCGCTGGTGGCGACGCTGGCGCAAGGCATCGCGCTCGGTGCGCTGCTGCAGGGCGTTCACGTCGAAGGCCGCGGCTATGCGGGCGGCTGGTGGGACTGGCTGACGCCGTTCAGCCTGCTCACCGGCGTCGCGCTGGTGATCGGCTATTCGCTGCTCGGCGCCACCTGGCTGGTGATGAAGACCACCGGCGACCTGCGCGAGAAGGCGTATCGCCTGAGCCGCTGGCTGCTGTTCGCGCTGCTCGCCGCGATCGTCGCCGTCAGCGCCGCGACGCCATTCCTCAGCTACGACTATTCGCAGCGCTGGTTCGCCTGGCCGAACGTGCTGGCCACCGCGCAGGTGCCGCTCGCGGTCGCCATCGTCACCGCGCTGCTGCTGCGCGCGCTGGCGCAGCGCCGCGACTATCAGCCGTTCCTGCTGACGCTGTGCCTGTTCGCGCTGTCCTATGCGGGCCTCGGCATCAGCCTGTGGCCCTATGTGGTGCCCCGCAGCATCACCATCTGGCAGGCCGCCGCTCCCGAGAACAGCCAGCTGTTCATGCTGGTCGGCGTCGCCATCCTGGTGCCGATCATCTTGACCTACACGGCGTGGGCCTATTGGGTGTTTCGCGGCAAGGTCGATCCGGAGAACGGCTATCATTGAGCGCGCCGATTGAACCGAAAACGCCGCTGCCACGACGACTGCTGTGGTTCGTGGCGCTGTGGCTCGCCGGTGTCGGCGCGGTGACGCTGGTCTCGCTGCTGCTGCGGTTGTGGATCGGTAAGGGCTGACGTGATACATAGCCCCGCCAGTGGTTTGCGATGGGGGTATCATGAGATTTCCGCGCTTGTTGAGCCGGGTGGTGGCCGCGGCAGCCCTGGTCACGCTCGCTTCGATGCCGAGCTACGCGCAGCAGCAGGATCCCGGTGACGAGCCCGGTCTGATCGCCGACGACGGCTACGTGCTGCCGCCGGAGTGGCAGAAGCAGATGGTGTATTTCCGCACCACCGAAGCGCCCGGCACCATCATCGTCCAGACCTCCGAACGCTATCTGTATCTGGTTCAGGGCAACAACCGCGCGCTGCGCTACGGCATCGGCGTCGGCCGCGAAGGCTTCACTTGGCAGGGCCTGTTGAAGATCTCGCGCAAGGCCGAATGGCCGGACTGGGTGCCGCCGCCGGAGATGATCCAGCGCCAGCCTTATCTGCCGCGCTTCATGGCCGGCGGCCCGGGCAATCCGCTCGGCGCGCGGGCGATGTATCTCGGCTCGACGGTGTATCGCATCCACGGCACCAACCGCCCCGACACCATCGGCACCGCGATTTCGTCCGGCTGCTTCCGGCTGGTCAACGCCGACGTGATGGACCTGTACGACCGCGTGCCGGTCGGCACCAAGGTGGTGGTCCGGCAAAAGCCCGAGCTGTAACGGCGCGGCGGCCTTCCCTTCTCATTGCGAAAGACTCAGCATGTTCAAACGGACGTTTCAGACCGGGCTCGCGATCGGGCTCGTGGTCGCGGCGGGCATCGCGGCGGCAGCGATCACCTATGAGCGCTACGACACCAAGACGCTGAAGCGCACCATCCGCCGCGACGCCGTGCTGTGCGGCGTCAACAAGGGCCTGCCCGGATTCTCGACGCCGGACGACAAGGGCAACTGGACCGGCTTCGACGTCGACTTCTGCCGCGCGGTGGCGGCGGCGATCTTCGACGACCCGAACAAGGTCCAGTTCGTGGCGCTCGACGCCAACGAGCGTTTCAAGGAACTGCAGAGCCGCAAGGTCGACATCCTGTCGCGCAACTCGACCTGGAGCATGTCGCGCGAAACCAACTACGACCTGTATTTCCCGGCGGTCGCCTATTACGACGGCCAGGGCTTCATGGTGCCGGCCTCGCGCAAGATCGACAGCGCGGTCGAACTCGACGGCAGCAAGGTCTGCGTCCAGAACGGCACCACCACCCAGCTCAACCTCGCCGATTACTTCCGTGCCAACAACATGAAGTTTCAGGAGGTCAAGTCCGAGAAGTTCGACGACGTCGTGAAGGCCTACAAGGACGGCCAGTGCGACACCTTCACGGCCGACGTGTCGCAGCTCTACGCGCTGCGCAAGACCTTCGAAAAGTCCGGCGACCACGTCATCCTGCCCGACGTCATCTCCAAGGAGCCGCTCGCACCGGTGGTGCGCCAGCGCGACGACGACTGGATGATGATCGTGAAGTGGACGCTGTACGCCATGATCAACGCCGAAGAGCTCGGCGTCACCTCGCAGAACATCGGCGAAGCGCTGAAGTCGAAAAAGCCGGACGTGATGCGCCTGGTCGGCACCGAAGGCGCGTTCGGCGAGGATCTCGGCCTGTCGAAGGACTGGGCCGCCCGCGTCATCCGCCACGTCGGCAATTACGGCGAAGTCTACGACCGCAACGTCGGCAAACTTGGCATCCCGCGCGGCATGAACCAGCTCTGGAGCAACGGCGGCATTCAGTACGCGCCGCCGATCAGGTAGGAACGGCGTCAGTCCGTCTCGTCGGCGCTGCTACACCCTCGACCGTCATCGCCCGCGAAGGCGGGCGACCCAGTATTGCAGAGCGCCGGCGATCAGCAACGAAGTCTCTGGAATACTGGATCCCCGCATACGCGGGGATGACGACTGTGGGCGGGGTTGAAGGTCTTTGGCGTTGAACGCCAACCGCTGATAGCACCCTCTCGTCCGTCATTCCGGGGCGCGCGTAGCGCGAACCCGGAATCTCGCGGTTCAGGACCAGATCTCAAAGCAATCTCGGGATTCCGGGTTCGCGAGCTAGCGCTCGCGCCCCGGAATGACCACGGAAGCGTCCTGACGAAGGGAGCTCAGTACTTCTTCCACTCCGCCAGCGCTTCGGTGTGGTAGGCGCTGTCGCCGAGCAGTTCCTGCAGCACGCGGGCGCGTTTCATGAACAGGCCGATGTCGAACTGGTCGGTCATGCCCATGCCGCCGTGCATCTGCACGCCTTCCTGCACCGCGAGCGTCGCCACCGTGCCGGCCTTGGCCTTGGCAACCGCGACTGCCACGCGCGCCTGCGCGGCATCCGCATCGACCGCCTGCAGCGCCTTGAGCACCGCGGCGCGCAGGATCTCGATCTCGGTGTAGAGATGCGCGGCGCGGTGCTGCAGCGCCTGGAATTCGGCGATCAGCTTGCCGAACTGCTTGCGCTCTTTCAGATAGCTCACCGTCCGCCCGAACGCCTCGTCGGCAACGCCGAGCATTTCGGCGGCGACCGCCGCGCGGCCGACGTTCAGCACCGCCTCGAGCAGCGCGCCGCCGCGATCGACCTCGCCGAGCACCTGATCGGCATTCACCTCGACGTCGTCGAAGCTGATCCGCGCCGCGTTGTGTGCGTCGACCATCACGGTGCGCTCGATCGCGACGCCCTTGGCTTTGGGATCGACCAGGAACAGCGTCAGCCCATCCGCGTCGCCAAGTTGCCCCGCGCTGCGCGCCGCGACGATCAGAAGGTCGGCGACGTGGCCGTCGACCACCAGCGCCTTGTTGCCCTTCAGCCTGAAACCATTGCCGGCGCGCGTCGCCGCCAGCGCGATCTTCGCGGGCCGATGCTTGGCGCCTTCGTCGACCGCGAGCGCGGCGATCAGCGAGCCGTCGGCGATCTTCGGCAAGTAAGCCTTCTTCTGCACCTCCGAGCCGCCGCGAGCCAGCGCGGACGCCGCCAGGATCGCGGTCGACAATAGCGGCGACGGCGTCAGGTTGCGGCCGATCTCCTCCATCACCACGCCGGCCTCGACGCAGCCAAGCCCCGAGCCGCCGAACTCCTCCGGCACCAGCAGGCCGGCAAAGCCCATCTCGGCGAAGCTCTTCCACAAGTCGCGGGAGAAGCCGGTGGCGTCGCGCTCGTCGCGCAGCTTGCGCAAATGCGCCACCGGCGCCTTGTCGCCGATCAGCCCGCGCGCCGAGTCGCGCAGCATGGTTTGTTCTTCGGTGAGGACGAGAGCCATGGGTGAGGTTTCCGATCAGATCAATGATGTTGCAACGATACGAGGAGCTCATGGTCAGGAGGCGCGCGCAGCGCGCCGTCTCGAACCATGAGCGCCGTGGCCCCTCATCCTTCGAGACGCGGCCTGACGGCCGCTCCTCAGGATGAGGACACCGACTACGCCCCCGGCAGATCCAGGATGCGCTTGGCGACGATGCCGAGCATCACTTCGCTGGTGCCGCCTTCGATCGAGTTGGCCTTGGTGCGCAGCCAGGCGCGGGCGCGGGCGCCTTCCTGGCTGCGCTCGCTCTCCCACTCCAGCGCATCGATGCCGCCGGCCGACATCAGAATCTCGTGGCGGCGCTTGTTCAGCTCGGTGCCGTAGTACTTCATCGCCGACGAAAACGCCGGATGCAGTTGCCCGGCCTTGGCGAGATCGACCGCCCGCTCAGCCGCGCAGGCGAGTGCCGCCTCGTCGACGTCGAACGTCGCGATCTGGCCGCGCAGGATCGGATCGTCGAGCCGACCTTGATCGTCGGTACCGAGCGAATCCGCCGCGACCTGGCCGAGCGGCCGGCCGCCGTCGCGGCCGCCCATCCCGGAAATCATCGCGCGCTCGTGTTGCAGCAGATACTTCGCCACATCCCAGCCGCGGTTGATGGTGCCGACGACGTGCGACTTCGGCACCCGGACGTTGTCGAAGAAGGTCTCGCAGAACGGCGACTTGCCGGAGATCAGCAGGATCGGCTTGGTCGTCACGCCCTTCGAGGTCATGTCAAACAGGATGAAGCTGATGCCGTCATGCTTCTTGGCGGTCGGATCGGTCCGCACCAAACAGAAGATCCAGTCCGCGTAGTTGGCGTAAGAGGTCCAGATCTTCGAGCCGTTGATGATGAAATCGTCGCCATCGCTCTCCGCGCGGGTCTGCAGCGACGCAAGATCGGAGCCGGCGTTCGGCTCGGAATAGCCCTGGCACCAGCGGATTTCGCCGCGCGCGATCTTCGGCAGATGCTCGGCCTTCTGCTGCTCGTTGCCATATTTCAACAGCGCCGGTCCGAGCATCCAGATGCCGAACGAGGACAGCGGCGAGCGCGCGCCGATCGCCGCCATCTCTTCGCGCAGGATCTTGTGGCGCGCACCATCGAGCCCGCCGCCGCCGTATTGCGTCGGCCAGTCCGGCACCGTCCAGCCCTTGTCGCGCATCCGCTCGAACCAGACCTTCTGCGCCTCGGAGGCGAATTTGGCGTTGCGGCCGCCCCAGAAATTGTCCTCATCGCCTTGCATCGGCGTGCGCATCTCGGCGGGGCAATTGGCCTCCAGCCAGGCGCGGGTCTCGGCGCGGAATGTATCGAGATCGGTCATGCGGTTTCCATCCACATTTGCGCCGGCGCGTTGCACGCCGGCGATGCATTTGTTGGCGGCGACCTTGGCGCGTCGCGCGGTGGAATTCAATATCCGTCTCCCGCGGCGGTCTTGCGGCGATGTGCTAGGGAACGAACGCCCGACAGCCAAAGAGGACAAACGAGGATGCGCCTGAATTTGCTTTCGCCTGGCGAAATGAGCGCCGAGCAACGCGCGATCTATGACGAGTCGATCGCCAGCAAGCGCGGCAGCCCGCCGCCGCCGATGATGGCGTGGCTGGCGAGCCCGGAGATGGCCCGGCATGCCACCCGGCTCGGCGCCTTCCTCCGCTACGACACCTCGCTGACGCCGGCGCTGTCGGAGCTGGCGATCCTGGTCACCGCGCGGCATTGGACCGCGCAATTCGAATGGTACGCGCACAAGAAGATGGCGCTCGATGGCGGCCTCGATCCCAAGATCATCGATGCGATCCGCGACCGGCGCACGCCCACTTTCGACGATCCGAAGGCGCAGGTGATCTACGACGTCGCCCGCTCGCTGCACGAAGCGAAGGGGCTGCCGCAGCCGCTGTATGATGAAGCGACGCGGCTGCTCGGCGAGCGCGGCCTGGTCGAAGTGATCGGGCTGTGCGGCTACTACACCATGGTGTCGATGACGCTCAACGCCTACCAGTTCCCGCTTCCCGACGGCGAGACGCCGGAGCTGGTGTAAAGCAGTCCTCTGGGACACGCCGAAGACGCGCGCCCCGGATGACCATAGAAACGGTTATCTTCGCCTCAGTCGCACCATGATCAGCGCTGCAGCGGCGAGCTGCAGCGCGATGCAGCCGGCGAAGGGCAGCGTGTAGTTGCCCGACGCGTCGCGCAGCAGGCCGATGATACCGGGGCCGAACGCATAGGTGACCTGGTTGATCGCGGTGTTGAGCGCCACCAGGATGCCGAACGACGACGCCGGAAATTCGCGCTGGATGATCAGCGCCGGCAAGGTGATCAGATTGCCGACCGAGAAGCCGAACAGCGCGCAGGCGACCAACAAGAGCGTCGCGTCGCGAGTCGAGATGAGCACACCCAGCGCCACCGCCTGACTGGCGAACGACAGCGCCGAGACCAGACGCTGATTGAGGCGGTCGATCACCACCGACAGCGACACCCGGCCAACCACCGCCATCGCGGTCAGCAGCGACATCGCCACCGCGGCACGCTCCCGTCCGATCAGCGGATCGAGATAGGCGATCAGGTGGACGATGAACCCGACCTGCGCGAACAGCACCAGCGAGAATCCGATGGTGGCGGTCAGAAAACCGAGGTCGCGTAGCGCGCCGCTGCGGATCGCGCCGGACGAGAGCGCCCGCGGTGCAGTGGCCGCCGGCGCAGCACTGGAGAGATGCGGTGGCGGCGCGACCACGATCGCGACCAGCGGCATCAGCAGCACCACCGCGGCGATCGCCGCCGCCGTGGTCGCCCCGGTGAACCCGAGCCCGCCGATCAGCGCTACCAGCAGCGGCACGCCGGCGATGCCGCCGAAGCTGGCGCCGTTCAGCGCCAGGCTGATCGCCATGCCGCGGCGCTGGTCGAACCACAGGCCGAGCGTGTTGGTGATCGCGCCGAGACTGGTGCCGGCCCACCCGACCGCGAGGATCGCATCCACCGCATAGAGCTGCCACGGCGCGTCGATGCGGCCGAGCAGCACCGTGCCGAGTGCCATCGCCGCAATGCCGCCGAGCAGGCAGGCGCGCGCGCCGATGGCGCGGATCACATCGCCGACGAACGCCACCAGCAGCGCACCGGCGAGATAGAAGAACGTGGTGGCAGTCGCGATCTGCGACGATGGCCAGCCATGAAGTCGGGACAATTCGGCGAGGTACACGCTCTGGCCGTAGAAGCCGAGCCCCCAGCCGAAGGTGGCGACGATGAAGCACACCGCGACGATCCGCCAACCGTGATAGCGGAACGAGGTCTCGTCGGGAGCGGGAGCGGTCACCATTGGCGGCGGCGAGCGCGGCCGGTCGCACGCGACGGCATTGCTTCACTCCCTGTCCCGGCTTAGGGCCGGACGTGTTGTTGCGCGGCTCAGACGCCGCGATCGGATAGTTCACTGGCGGCCTCAGCCACCCGTTTCCGGACTTTCGACCAACCGGTGATCGCCAGCACGATCAGGCCGAGTAGCACCGGCGGGAACACCGCGAGATTCACGGTGGTCCAGCCGTAGTTCGCCAGCAGCTGGCCGGACGAGAACGAGCCCAGCGCCATCAGGCCGAAGATGATGAAGTCGTTGAATGCTTGGACCTTGTTCTTCTCGCTCGGCTGATGCGTCTCGAGCACCAGCGCCGAGGCGCCGACGAACGCCAGATTCCATCCGACGCCGATCACGAACAGCGTCGCCCAGAAATGCGGGGCAGTGACGCCGAGCAGGCCGATCGACGCGCCGAGCGCTTCCAGGATCAGGCCCGCCGCGACCACGCGCGGCGCGCCGAATTTGGCGATCAGCGAGCCGGTAACGAAGCTCGGCGCGTACATCGCCACGATGTGCCACTGCAGGCCGAAATTGGAATCGCCGACACTCAGGCCGCACATCTGCATCGCCAGCGGTGCCGAGGTCATCACCAGATTCATCATCGGATAGGCAATGGCGCCGCACAGCGCCGCGGCGATGAAGCGCGGCTGCCGCACGATCTCCAGCAGCGGCCGGCCACCGGCCTGCTCGGCCGGCTTCGGCTTGGGTGCATCGACGCCCCACAGCACCGCCATCGCGATCAGCGCGATCGCCGCCTGAACCACATAGGAGAATGCGAACAGAAAAGGCTGCCAGACATCCATGGTCCACTGCACGAGCTGCGGACCGAGCACGCCGGCGAACACGCCGCCGGCCATCACCCACGACACCGCCTTCGGGCGATAGGCCGCGCTGGCGCCGTCAGCGGCGGCGAACCGATAGGACTGCGACACGGCGGCATACAGCCCGCCGATGAACGTCGCGATGCAGAACAGCAAGAATGAACCGTAGAGAATTGCGACAGCGCCGAGCACGCCGGTGAGTGCGCCGCAGCCGGTGCCGATCATGAACGAGACGCGGCGACCGTAAACCCGCGCGATCCAACCGGTCGGCAGCGTGCCGGCGGCAAGGCCCAGCACGTACATCGACAGCGGAACGGTCGCGAGCGACATCTCCGGCGCGAGCTGCGCGCCGATGATCGAGCCGGTCGCGAAGATCACCGCGGCGTTGGCGCCGGTCAGCGCCTGCGCCGCGACCAGCCGCACCACGTTGGAACGGGCACGGGCATCGTCTTCGACGATGTCGTTGGCCGTCGCATCGACCATCGGCAGGGATTCTCCTCGCACCGGCCGACGACGGCCGGCGATTGCGCGCGCATCATAGGGCCGGGCCGGGCGTGATCAACCCGCCGGGCCACCGGCGGCCGCATGGGCCTCCGCCGGTTTTGCCCGTACAAACACCAGGATCAGGTTGTTGGCCGGCATCTCGACGATCTCGCTCAGCGCCAGACCGGCGCCGGCCGCGAGCTTTTCCAGATCCGCAACATCGCGGACACCCCATTCCGGATTGGCGTCGCGCAGGCTGGTGTCGAACACCGCATTGCTGAGCGCGGTGTGCTTGCCGTCCTGCTTGAACGGTCCATACAGCACCAGCATGCCGTCCTGGCGTAGCAGACGTCCGGCGCCGGCCAGCAGCCCTTCGGCGACGCGCCACGGCGCGATGTGGACGACGTTGGCACAGAACATCGCCAGCAATGGCCCGGGCTCCGCCCCGTCGGCCGGCGCCACCGACCAGGCGGGATCGGCCAGGTCGATCCGTTGCGGCGGCCTTAGATTGGGCAGCGCCGCGTGGGCGCGCCAGGCGGCAATGCTCTTGAGGTGCTGGTCGTTGACGTCGCTCGGCCACCACACGATATCCAGATGCTCGCGCGCCAGCGCTGCGATGTGCTGGCCGGTGCCACTGCCGGCTTCGAGCACGTCGCCCTGCCGCCCGGCGAGCAGCCGGGCCAGCACGGCGCGGATCGGCGCATCGTTGCGATGAAACGCGGCGGCGTCGAGCCGGCCGTCGGGTTCGACCCGCCGCCCGTCCTTGCCGAACTCCACCACGAACTCCGCCATCACCACCTGCCACATCCACTATCGTGCGAGGTGTACAGACCCGGCTGTTACACGCAAGTCACAGCTCGTCACAATCCGACCACGATTGCACCTGTTCGCCGCCATGGGCGAATTGACTCGCCAATTCCGCGACTTCTAATGGCGCTGACGGTTCCCGAGAGGGATGAAAAGGGAATACGGTGCGGACGCAGACACTTTCGCGTTCTAGGCCGTAGCTGTTCCCGCAACTGTAAGCGGATCGTCTTTCGTCGGATGCCACTGGGAACCTCGGTCCTGGGAAGGCGACGGAAGATCAACTGCGAGCCAGGAGACCTGCCGTCATTCGTGGTCACACGCGAAGTTGCCGGCCGGGAATTGCAGGCATTGTCTTCACCGCTTTCGCAAAGCTCGGTGAGACCTCGTTCGCTGTGACGTGCCACAGACGTCAGCCGAGGTTGAACCTTATGCAATCCCGACCCGCCGCGCCGCGGCCTTGCTCCGCACTTTCACGCGCGCTTCTTGCCTCCACCATTCTGGTGCCCGCGCTCTCGCTCACCACGCCTGCCGCCGCGCAGGACGTGCTGCCCGAGATCGTGGTCAGCGCCACCGCCACCGAAACGCCGCGCGAGCAGGTGGCGAGCTCGGTGACCGTGATCACCGCGGACGATCTCGCCCGCTATCAGCAGCGCACCGCCGCCGACGCGCTCAGCATGGTCCCCGGCCTCAATGTGGTGCGCACCGGCGGCCCCGGAGGCTCGACCTCGATCTTCATGCGCGGCACCAACTCCAACCACGTCAAGGTGCTGATCGACGGCATCGATGCCGGCGATCCGAGCAAGCCGAACGGCGCTTATGATTTCGCCAATCTGCTGACCTCCGACATCGAACGGATCGAAGTGCTGCGCGGCCCGCAGAGCGGCCTGTACGGCTCGGACGCGATCGGCGGCGTGATCTCCGTCGTCACCAAGCGCGGAAGCGGCCCGGCCAAGCTGACCGGCTCGATCGAAGGCGGCTCGTTCGGCACCTTCAACCAGACCGCGCGCGCCGCAGGCTCGCAGGACAATTTCGACTACGCCTTCAACGTCGCGCATTACCGCACGACCAGCCTGCCGGTGACGCCGCTCGATCTGCTGGCGCCGGGCCAGCAGCGCAACAACGACAACTACGACAACCTGACCTATTCGACCCGGCTCGGTGTCCGTGCCAGCGACGAACTCGCCTTCAACTACGTCGCGCGCTACACGGACGCCCACAAGGGCTTCACCGGCGACGACTTTTCGCGCTATCCGAACTCGTTCCCTGAGACGCTGCAGAGCACGACCGCAAGCCGCGATTTCATGACCCGCGGCGAAGCGGTGTGGTCGCCGCTCGGCAATTTCACCAGCACGTTCGGCGTCAGCTACAGCAACGAATGGAATCGGACGTTCAATCCGAATCCGGACTTCACCACCAACATCTTCACCTTCGCCACCGGCATCTCGCCGCCAAGTTCATACACCGGTGAACGCACCAAGTTCGACTGGAAGGGCGTGCTCGACGTCGGCTACGGGCAGAAACTGGTGGTCGGCACCGAACGCCAGGACGAGACGATCCGGACCAATTCGGTCGGTGACTATGATTTCGCCGGCAACTACCAGCAGAAGACGCTGCGCGCCCGCACCGGCAACACCGCGGGCTTCGTCGAACTGCAGTCGGAGTTCACCAAGAACTTCTTCCTGGTCTCCAACGTGCGCTACGACGACAACGACAGCTTCGGCGGACATTCGACTTGGCGGGTCGCCCCGGTGTTCATCGTGCCGACCCTCGAGACCCGGCTGAAGGCGACCTACGGCACCGGCTTCAAGGCGCCGACGCTGACCCAGCTCTATGTCAACAACCCGGCCTACGCGACGATCGGCAACCCGGCGCTGAAGCCGGAGACCAGCAAGGGCTACGACGTCGGCTTCGAACAGCCGCTGTTCGCCAACCGCGTCGTTTTCGGTTCGACCTACTTCAACAACGAGATCAACGACCTGATCAACTCGACCGGCTACGACGTGACGATCGGCGGCTACAGCTACAAGAACATCGGCATGGCGCGCACCTCGGGCGTCGAGTCGTTCGTGTCGTGGCAGGCGACCGAGACGCTGCGCTTCCGGGTCGACCACACCTATACGCACGCCATCGACCAGACCACCGACCAGAAGCTGCGGCGGCGTCCCGACAACAAGGTGACGATGGCGGCGATCTGGAATCCGGTCGAGCGCGCCACGGTGTCGGCGACCGTGCTCTACACCAGCTCGTGGGTCGACTACGACCGGTTCGGCACCACGCTGCTCGACGCGCCGTCGTTCACCACCGTGAACCTGGCGGCGAGCTATGAGGTCGATCCGCACGTCACCGTGTTCGGCCGCATCGACAACCTGTTCGACAAGAAATACGAGGTGCCGGTCGGCTTCCTGCAGCCCGGATTCGGCGCTTTCGCGGGCGTCCGCGTCACCAACTAGCGATCATCGTGTTCCGCCGCCGCACACGTCGGCGGCGGACGCCATGTTCCCGGCACACGGGCTCATGCGCGAAACCAATGTCGAAGAGCCTCCGAATGCCGAAAGGCTGTTCGGAGGCTTTTTTCGTGCTATCACGCCGCCTCCCGAATTGAATGCAATTGAACTGGAAGAATGACGAACGACGACGATCACCGCGCTGGCAGCGCCGCTGAAGGCGACGGCGGCAAGACCGAACGCGACGCCGCAGCGAAAGCGGTCCTGGACAACATGGCGCGCCTGCGCGCCCTGCGGCTCGCCCGCGAAGCTGCGATGCCGCAATCGGCGACATCGAGCAAGACCAAGCGAACCAGAACGGCGGCCTCCCCCACCAAGCGAGGCACCAAGAAGGTGGAAGACGACAAGCCGCGCCCCTTGTCGGAATGGCTGGCCGACCAGCAGAGCTCAGGTCGGCGAACCTGATCGCGACGCAAAGCATCGCACTGCGGCATCGCACGATGCGAAAATCGCGTGCGGGCTGTGACGAACCAGTCTAGTCTTGGATCGTCGTCGCAGTTGAACTGAGCTGACAACAACGCTGGCCGCGTGTGCGCCTTCGGACCACCCGCGCCGGCCATTACGGAACCGAGAGCCAATGATCGGCTTCCTACGCAAGCGGTCCAAGGCCGCTGCTCCCAAACGCGACAAGAAATCCGGCAATAGCGAGGGGAAAGGCGAAGCCAAGCCCACGCCGCCGACTCCCGCGCCTGCCCCCGACGACGATCTGTATGAGACCGGCGACATCTGCGCGCCGTCCCGCGATCGCGACGATTACACCAAGGATCTGTAACAGGCAGGCCCGCGCACGAGTCGGCGCATCAAGCCTGTTGCCCAAATCCTTGATCGATCCGCGCCAGCGCCGCCGCATCGAGCAGATGATCGCCCCAACCTTTTGCCGCCAGCGCTGCGGCGCGACTTGGCTGGGCGAGCAGGATCAGAGCCGTTGCGGCCAGCGGCACAGCACTGAACCAATCCTGCCGCACGGGTGTCAGCTCCTCGGCACTGCCCGCGTAAGGCGGCTGCCGCAGCATCAGTCGCGCGCACTCCCGCATCACGTCACGCCGGGTGCCACCACCCAGCGCGCAGCCGAGCAGCACCTGCATGCCGAGATGGCTGCGAACACCATCCCGCGGCGGCGCAGCCGCAGGCGGATGCTCGCCCAGCGACAGGCGCAGCAACAGATCGACGAGGTCGAGCCCCGCAAGCTGCGCGCTCATCGGCTCAACCAACCGCGGATTGCAGTCGATATAGAGCGGCCGCGCATCGGCCACCGGCCGGATCAGATCGAACGACAGCGCGCCGTGCCAGCCGAAGGTTGCGCCGATCGTGGCGACGTCTTGACGAATCTCATCGCTCCGCGTGCTGAGCTTACGCGCCGGGCCGCCGCCCGCCCCTGATGCGACCTGTCGATAGGCGTGCAGCGCCAGCAGTGCGCCGCGATCGAACACCGCCTGGGCGTGCTCGATCCGGCCAGCAACGAAGTCTTGCACCAACACCTCGCCGGCAAATCCATCGGATGCGACCAGCTCACGCACCGCCGGATCGAGCGTCGCTTGATCGATCACCCGCCAGACGCCGCGGCTGGCGGTGCCGACCGAGGTCTTGATCACGCAGGGAGGGCGAGCGGCCTCGCGCAGTTCGGCCTCCGAGGTCACGATCCGGGTCGGCGGCTGCGGCAGACCGAGCGATTCCAACACCCGACTGAAGCCGGCCTTGGTCACCGCGGTGCGGTAGCTGGCATACGGCGGCAGTGCCACGCCGGTCAGCGCTGCGATGCGATCGAGAGCGCGGGCGAACACTAAGCCCTGCTCGTGAATCGGCAACAGCACATCGAACCGGCGCGCCGCCAGCAGCTCCGTTACAAAATCGAGATAGCCGGCGGGATCGCGGCGCAGCGGCGGGCAACGATGCACCGCACGCACGAAGCGCGAGAACCTGCCGAGGCATAGCGGCGATGGATCGCAGATTTCGACGTGATGTCCAGCGAGGCCGAGCACGGTGATCGCCTGGCGCGCCGAGGTGCTGCCGCCCTCGGACAGCAGCACACGCAGCCGGCGATGTGCGGGAGTAATCATCGCGTTGCACTGATACTCCCTTATCCCATCGGGCGGGCAGTCTAGCAGCACTTAGTCCGTTTCACGAAATTTGTGCAGATGCGAGCGGCCTGCGCCGCTACGTCACCACGTAATTCAATTGAACCGCGGCGGTTCTCGTGAGACCGTAAGCAAGATCGCACCGCAAACAACAAGCTCGGACGATCGACCTTCAGCCCGCACCGCAGAGTGCGGCTTTCAACGAGAGGAAACACATTTGTCCATTCGCACCTCGCTCCTCCTGGCCAGCGCCGTCGCGCTCGCTGCAGCTCAGCCTGCTTTCGCCCAGAAGCAATACGGCCCCGGCGTCACCGACACCGAGATCAAGATCGGCCAGACCATGCCGTATAGCGGCCCGGCCTCGGCCTACGGCGTGCAAGGACAAGTCCAGAGCGCCTACTACGCGATGATCAATGCCAAAGGCGGCGTCAACGGCCGCAAGATCAACCTGATCAGCCTCGACGACGCCTATTCGCCGCCCAAGACAGTCGAGCAAACCCGCAAGCTGGTCGAGCAGGAAGAAGTGCTGGCGATCGTCGGCACCGTCGGCACGCCGACCAATTCGGCTACTCAGAAATATCTCAACGCCAAGAAGGTGCCGCAGATCTTCATCTCGACCGGCGCGGCGAAGTGGGACGATCCGAAGAACTTCCCATGGACCACGCAGCTCTACCCGCCCTACCAGATGGAGGGCATGATCTTCGCCAAGTACCTGCTGAAGAACAAACCCGACGCCAAGCTCGGCGTGTTCTCGCAGAACGACGACGCCGGCAAGGACTACGTCAAGGGCCTCAAGGACGGGCTCGGCGACAAGGCCAAGACGATGATCGTCAAGGAGGTCACCTACGAGGTCACCGACCCGACCGTCGACTCGCAGATCGTCGCGCTGAAGGCGTCCGGCGCCGATACGCTGTTCACGATGGCAACGCCGAAGTTCGGCGCGCAGGCGATCCGCAAGGTGCATGAACTGAACTGGAAGCCGCTGAACTTCGTCGTCAGCGTCGCCAGCTCGATCAAGGGTGTGCTCGAGCCGGCCGGCAGCGAAGCTTCCACCGGACTGCTGACCGCACTCGCGATGAAGACCCCGACCGATCCGCGGTTCGAGAACGACGCCGACGTCAAGGAATTCAAGGAATTCCTCGCCAAGTCGTTTCCGAAGGGCGACATCGCCGACAGCAGCGTCGTGATCGGCTACATCTCGGCCTACATGACGGTGAAGACGCTGGAAGCCTGCGGCGACAACCTCACCCGCGACAACCTGCTGAAGCAGGCCACCAACATCAAGCCGACCGCGGCGCCGTTGCTGCTGCCGGGCATCAAGATCTCGACCCGTCCGGACCGCTACGCGCCCTACACCCAGATGCAGATCGCGCGGTTCGACGGCAAGAGCTGGGTGCCGGAAGGCGAAGTGTTCAACACAGATGCGGCGAGCCAGTAGGCTCAGCAGCCCTACACATCGAACGACGTCATGGCCGGGCTCGTCCCGGCCATTTCCATTTTTGGATCGTCTGAAGTTGGCGAAGGCGCCGAAACTCGACACGCCACCAGCGAACTCAGGCCGGCTTGCGCAGTCCGAGAGACACCGGCTCGGCGCTGCGCAGCAGCCTTGCCCGTTCGGTGTTCGGCCACAGCAGTACCAGGCCGGCGACACCTGATGCGATCAGCACCGCGCCGTTGATGGCGTAGCCGACCACATAGCCGTGCAGCAGCGAACTGGCGTGCTGCAGCACGCTGCCCATCACCCAGGGCGCTATGATCCCCGCCAGCGTGTACAGCGCGCCGTAGATCGCGATCGCGGCGCCGCGCTGCGACACCGGGGCGAACTCGGCGATCATCGGCGGACACACCACGTAGATCGAACCGCACAGGCCAGAGCCGACCACCAGAGCGACGATCTGCGCAACGGGACTGTCGATATAGGGCAGCATCAGGATGATGGCGCCGCCGACCAGGAGCGGCGCCGCACCGAGCACGCCGCGCGCCATCCGGCTGGAGACGCCGCGCTGCATCAGCCGCTGCGACAGCCACCCGGTGAACAGCACCACGCAGGCACCGAACACCCACGGGGTGATCGAGATCAGCCCGGCCTGATGCTGGCTGAACCCCAGACCCTGGATGATGAAGGTGGTGAACCAGGTCAGCCCAAGCGACAGCGCCCAATAGGCGCCGAAGGTCGCCAGCACGCAGCCGATGAAGGTGCGCGAGGTCAGCAGCCGCGCGTAGGGAATTCGCACTTCGGCTGCCGCGACCGCCGGGCTCGGCACCAGCGGCCCCTCTTTGCCGAGCGCGAGCCACGCCACCGCCCACATCAGCCCGACGATGCCGAGCGCCGCGAACGCGTAGTGCCAGGAGTGATTGACGATGATCCAGTTGAGCGCCGGCACCGCCAGGATCACACCGAACGCCGAGCCCTGCGACAGGATCGCGGTCGGCAGCGTACGCTGATGGTCGGGAAACCATTTGTAGATCGCATGCGCCGCGACCGAGAACGCCGGCCCTTCGCCGGCGCCGAGAATGATGCGGCAGATCACGAAGGTGGCGAACGAGACTTCGCCGACCATCGGAAACTGCGCCACCGCCCACACCAGCGCCAGCGCCAGCAGCACCCATCGGGTCTCGACGCGATTGACGATGAAGCCGACGACGATTGCGGCGATCGAAAACAGGAAGAAGAACGACGAGCCGAGCAGGCCGAATTGTTCGGGCGATAGCTTCAGCTCCTGCATGATCGGCACGCCGGCGAGGCCGACGACGATCTTGTCGGCGAAGTTCACCACCATGAAGAGAAACAGCAGGAAGGTGATCCTCCAGGCACCCTGCGGCGTCGGCTGCGCGGTCACGGCGTGCTCCCTGGATCGTGTTTGATGGCGCGCTTAGTGCGAACCTCTTGCAATGCTGCCGCTGTTCCCGCGCGAATGCAATCCGGGATTCGCCGCCGACACTCTTGCGTGCATCGCAACCTTGTTTGCGGCGCAACAGCGCGTCGTCTTGAGTGACCGGCGCCGCGCCCCATATCCTTCAGGCCAATGACGACAGACTGGAAGGCAAGAATGACCGGATCGCGCCGGCGCGTGCGACGCGCTGTGATCGCCACGCTGCGCGGACTGCGCCCATGCTGATCGTCTCCGGTCTCACCAAATCCTATGTGTCCGGCCAGGACCGCGTTGCGGTGCTGCGCGGCGTCGACCTCGCTGTGCAGCCGGGTGAGAGCGTGGCGCTGACTGGCGAATCCGGCAGCGGCAAGTCGACCTTGCTGCATCTGATCGCCGGCCTCGATCAGCCCGACAGCGGCGCCATCACCTTCGGCGAAGCGACGATCTCGACGATGCCGGACGCCGAGCGCGCCGCCTTCCGCCGCGAGCGGCTCGGCCTGGTGTTTCAGCAGTTCAATCTGATCCCAAGCCTGACGGTCGCCGACAATCTGGTATTCCAGGCCCGCCTCGCCGGCCACCATGATGAGGCGTGGCGCAGCGAGCTGATCGAGCGGCTGGGGCTCGGCGCCTTGCTGAAGCGCTACCCCGAGCAACTCTCCGGCGGCCAGCAGCAGCGCGTCGCGATCGGCCGCGCGCTGGCGATCAAGCCGCTGCTGCTGCTCGCCGACGAGCCGACCGGCAATCTCGACGAAGCAACCGCCGACGATGTGCTGGCGCTCGCCACCGATCTGGTCCGCCGCACCGGCTGTGGCTTCCTGATGGTGACGCACAGCGAACGTCTCGCCGGCATGCTCGATCGCAGGGTGCATCTGCATGCGGGGCTGATCCATTGAGGCGCGCGCTGTGGATCCTCGCTGTGCTGCTCAGCCACTGGCGACGGCATCCGATGCAGCTCGCGACCCTGGCGATCGGGCTGATCTCAGCGACTGCCTTGTGGAGCGGCGTGCAGGCGCTGAACGCGCAGGCGCGCCTCAGCTACGACCGCGCTGCCGCGGCGCTCGGCGGCAACCGCACCGCGACGCTGGTGGCGCGTGACGGCGGCAGCTTCGCACAGCAACTCTATGTCGATCTGCGCCGCGCTGGCTGGCAAGTGTCGCCGGCGGTCGAAGGCGCCATCCGGCTCAGCGGCCGGTCGCTGCGGCTGCTCGGCGTCGAACCGCTGTCGCTGCCGGTCGAAGCCCGCACCGCCCCGGCGCTCGGCACCGGCGACCTGCAGGGCTTCATCCTGCCGCCCGGCCAGACGCTGATCGCGCCGGAGACGCTGCGCGAATTCGGCCTGGCCGAAGGCGCCACGCCTGAGCTGCCGAACGGCCAGCATCTGCCGCCGCTGAAGCCGCAGGCCGAAATCGCCCCCGGCGTGTTGGTGGTCGATATCGGCCTTGCGCAGAAGCTGCTCGACATGCCGGACCGGCTGTCGCGGCTGCTGCTCGGCAGCAAGCCGAGCGGTTCGCGTCCGCCGCTGCGCGACATCGTCGGCGATAGACTGCAGCTCGATCAGCCGGATGCGGCGACCGAACTCGAGCGCCTCACTGACAGCTTCCACCTCAACCTCACCGCCTTCGGGCTGCTCTCATTCTTGGTGGGGCTGTTCATCGTCAATTCGGCGATCGGGCTGGCGTTCGAGCAGCGCCGCCCGATGCTGCGCACCTTGCGGGCCTGCGGTGCCTCGGCGCGGCAGCTCAACGCCGTGATGGTGATCGAGCTGTGTCTCATTGCCCTGCTGGCCGGCCTGATCGGCCTGGTCTGCGGCTATCTGATCGCCGCGACGCTGCTGCCCGACGTCGCCGCCACCTTGCGCGGCCTGTACGGTGCGCAGATTCCCGGCGAGCTGTCGCTGCGGCCAGAGTGGTGGCTCGCCGGCATCGCCATCAGCATTCTCGGCACCCTCGCGGCTGCCTCCGCAGCGCTGGTCAAGGCGGCGCGGCTGCCCGTGCTCGCCGCTGCGCAGCCTTACGCATGGCAGCAGGCGCAGTATCGCTGGCTGATCGTGCAGGGCGCAGCCGCGCTCGCGGTGTTCGCCGCCGGCTTCGGATTCCTGTGGTTCGGCGACTCGCTGCTGTCGGGCTTTGCGGTGCTTGCCGCGATCCTGCTCGGCGCCGCGCTCGGCCTGCCGGCGATCCTCGGGCTGGTGCTGGCGCTCGGCGAGAAGCTGGCGCGCGGGCCGCTGACGACGTGGTTCTGGGCCGACAGCCGGCTGCAGCTCTCCGGCCTGTCGCTGGCGCTGATGGCGCTGCTGCTGGCGCTCGGCGTCAATGTCGGCGTCGGCACCATGGTGGAAAGCTTCAGCCGCACCTTCCAGCGCTGGCTCGACGGCCGGCTCGCCGCGGAGGTCTATCTCAATGCGGCCACCGATCAGCAGGCGACCGAGATCAAGGCTTGGCTGAAGGGGCGTCCCGAAGTCAGGTCTCTGCTGCCCGGTGCGCGTGCCGAGGTGAAGCTGCAGGGCCAGCCAGTGGAGCTGATCGGCTTCGCCGACGATGCGACCTATCGTGATCACTGGCCGCTGCTCGAGCACACCACAGATGTCTGGGACCGCGTCGCACGCGGCGATGCGGCGCTGGTCAGCGAACAGCTGTGGCGCCGGCTGGGCGTCAAGCTCGGCGACCACATCGTAGTGCCGAGCGACCGCGGCCTGTGGCCTGTGGAGGTCGTGGGGATCTATGCCGACTACGGCAATCCGCGCGGCCAGCTCGGCGTGGCGTTCGGCGCGCTGGTGACGCATTTCCCCGACGTGGCCAAGACCAGGTTCGGGCTGCGGGTCGATCCTGCTCAGGTGCCGGCGCTGATCGCCGACCTGCGCAGCAGCTTCGCGCTCGGGGAGCGCAGCCTCGCGGATCAGTCGACCCTGAAGGCGATCTCCAAGCAGATCTTCAGCCGCACTTTCGCAGTCACCACCGCGCTCAACGCTTTCACGCTCGGCATTGCGGGCGTGGCGCTGCTGACCAGCCTGCTAACGCTGGGCGCCTCGCGGCTGCCGCAGGTCGCGCCGCTGTGGGCGATCGGCATCACCCGCCGCCGGCTGGCGCTGATCGAACTGACGAAGACGCTGGCGATGGCGGCGATCACCGCGCTGGTGGCGCTGCCGCTCGGGCTGATGGTGGCGTGGTGCCTGATCGCGGTGGTCAACGTCAAAGCATTCGGCTGGCGGCTGCCGTTCGAGGTGTTTCCGTTCGAACTGGCCAAGCTGGTCGGCGTCGCTCTATTGGCGACGCTGTTGGCGGCGGCGCTGCCGATCCTGAAGCTGATGCGGATGCAGCCGGCGCGACTGGTGAAGGTGTTTGCCGATGAGCGCTAGAGGCCGGATCAGCCGCCGTGTCTTCACCGGCGGCCTTGTTGCTGCGTCTCTCGCCTCACCGCGGGCGTGGGCGCAGAGCTTTGCCGGCCTCGGCAGCGACGCCGGCGGATTTGCTCCCGTAGTGCCTGGCCGCACGCTGGCGTTTCCCGGCGATCATGGTCCGCATCCGGATTTCCGGATCGAGTGGTGGTACCTCACGGCCAATCTGAAGGACGCCGCCGGCAACGCCTATGGGGCACAGTGGACCCTGTTCCGCCAGGCCATGACGCCGGGCCCGCAACGCAGCGGTTGGGCCAACCAGCAGATCTGGATGGCACATGCTGCCGTCACCAGCGCCGACATCCATCGTTTCGCCGAGAAGTTTTCGCGCGGCGGGGTCGGCGTCGCAGGGGTCGAGGCTTCGCCGTTCAAGGCCGTGATCGATGATTGGGGGATGCAGGGCGATCCATCGCTGGCCCCAGCGACGCTGTCGCCGGTCACGGTGACCGCGCGCGGCACCGATTTCAGCTACGCATTGCGGCTGAGTGCCGATCGGCCGCTGGTGCTGCAGGGCGACAACGGCTACTCGCGCAAGTCCGATCGCGGCCAGGCGTCGTACTACTACAGCCAGCCGTATTTCACGGCGTCCGGCACGCTGACGCTCGACGGCCGCTCCATTGCGGTCGAGGGATCGGCCTGGATGGACCGCGAATGGTCGAGCCAGCCGCTCGCTTCCGACCAGACCGGCTGGGACTGGTTCTCGCTGCATCTATCCTCCGGCGAGAAGGTGATGCTGTTTCGGCTGCGGCAGCGCGACGGCAGCAACTACTTCGCCGGCAATTGGATCGGCACCGACGGCCGCTCCATGCCGCTGTCACCGGATCAGATCCGGCTCGAACCGCTCGGCGTCACCACGATTGGGACGCGCCAGCTGCCGACGCGCTGGCGCGTGGCCGTCGCCGGGCATGACCTTGCGATCGAGACCACGCCGCTCAATCCGAAAAGCTGGATGGGGACCAGCTTCCCGTATTGGGAAGGGCCGATTGCGTTCAACGGTAACCGGAGCGGCTTCGGGTATCTTGAGATGACAGGATATTGAGTTCAAGCTGCGCACAACCGGCGGCCATCAAGCCGGGCAAGAACGAACCTAGTCTGGGAGCCCTTGGATGTTTCATTACACCACGATCGCCACCCTTCTGGCGTTGATGTTCTATTTCTACACCTCGGTGCAGGTCGCGCGCGCGCGGATGCTGTATGGCGTCAAGGCGCCGGCGATCTCCGGCCACCCGGATTTCGAGCGGGTGTTTCGCGTGCAGGCCAATACGCTGGAATGGATGCCGATCTTCCTGCCGTCGCTGTGGCTGTTCGCGTACTATCTGAGCGACGCCTTCGCGGCCGCGGCGGGCGCGGTGTGGATCATCGGGCGGATACTCTACATGCTGGGCTATGCCGAAGCGCCCGAGAAACGCGGCCTCGGCTTTGCGGTGCAGATGGTGGCGACCGCCTTCCTGTGGGGCGGTTCGGTGTACGGCGTCGTGCACCAGATGTTGGGGGCTTGATCCGAGCATAGCGAGCTCCCTCTCCCGCTTGCGGGAGAGGGTTGGGGTGAGGGCGCCCCAGGCAGTAACTCAGCGATCCGCCGAGAGGAGTGCCCTCACCCGGATCGCTGCGCGATCCGACCTCTCCCGCAAGCGGGAGAGGTTGCGCAGCGCTCGGCGCCGGCTCTCACTACAAAGGCTCGATCGAGCGCTTACTTGGTCAGCGGGCAGCCGCTCTCGGCCGCTGTGGGGAATGCCTTGTCGCCCGGCACGGTGGCGAGCAGCTTGTAGTAATCCCACGGCTTCTTCGACTCTTCCGGCTTCTTCACCTCGAACAGATACATGTCGTGGACGAAGCGGCCGTTGGCCAGCACCTTGCCGGACGCGAACGCATCGTCGACCGGGAGTTCCTTCAGCTTCTTGGCCACCGCATCGGTGTCCTTGGTGCCGGCGGCCTTCACCGCCTTCAGATAGGACAGCGTCGCCGAATAGGTGCCGGCCTGGATCATGCTCGGCATCCGGTTGGTGCGCTTGAAGAAGCGTTCGGCGAACTCGCGCGATTTGTCGTCGCGGTCCCAATAATAGGCTTCGGTCAGCACCAGCCCCTGCGCCGCCTTGAGGCCGAGGCCGTTCACTTCGGCCAGCGTCATCAACAGCCCCGCCAGTTTCTGGCCGCCGGCGACGATGCCGAATTCGGAGGCCTGCTTGATCGAGTTGGCGGTGTCGAGGCCGGCATTGGCGAGACCGACGACCTTGGCCTTGGAAGCCTGCGCCTGCAGCAGGAACGAGGAGAAGTCCGACGAATTCAGCGGATGCCGCACCGAGCCGAGCACCTTGCCGCCGCTCGCCAGCACGATCTCGCTGGTGTCCTTCTCCAGCGCGTAGCCGAACGCGTAGTCGGCGGTGAGGAAGAACCAGGTGTCGCCGCCGGCCTTCACCAGCGCACCGCCGGTTCCGACCGCGAGCGCATGGGTGTCGAACGCCCAATGGAACCCGTAAGGCTGGCAGGCATCGCCGGTGATCCGCGAGGTCGCGGCGCCGACCACGATGTCGATCTTCTTCTTTTCCTTCGACAGATCCTGGATCGCCAGCGCCACCGACGAGGTGGTGAGTTCGGTGATCATGTCGACGCCGTCGACGTCGTACCATTTGCGCGCGATCGCCACGGCGTTGTCGGGCTTGTTCTGATGGTCGGCGGAGATCAGCTCGATCTTCTGGCCGAGCACTTCGCCGCCGAAATCCTCGACCGCCATCTTGGCGGCTTCGAGCGACCACTTGCCGCCGTAGTCGGCATAGACGCCGGACTGATCGTTGAGAATGCCGATCTTGACGCCCTGCGCCGAGGCCGGCGTGACGGCGACAAGGGCGGTGGCCGCGAGCGCGGCCGAAAGAAGTTTGAGTTTCATGGCGTGCCTCCCAGTGTTTTGGTTGGCGCGCAGCTTAGTTAGGAAAATTGCCGCTGCCCAGCGGATTGTGCAGCAATGGCAATCGTTACAAGGCGTCGAATTTGTAAGCCGCTTGCAAGAAGGTTCCATAGCGCTCGGTGCGTGCCGGCTGGGTCTGACAGGGACACTCCGTGCCGAAGATGTTGGTGTAGGCGTTGGTGGTCGCCCACATCGCCCAATACCGCGCGCCGGCGCCAATGCTGAAAGCGCTGTTCAACTGATACGACAGGATGGCTTCGAGCTGAACGCCCTGCCCGGTGCCCTGCGACGGCGAGACCTTGTCGGTGACATCCGTGCGCAGCAAATGAGTGTCGGTTCCGAACGTCTTCACATAGGGCAGATAGGCCGCATCGGCCGAGAGCTTAAACCCACGGCCAAGCCCGATCTCACCGTTGAGGCCGACCCGCAGCGAGTGCCAGGTGTCATTCTGGGTGATAGCGAGAACGGCAGCCGAAATCGGTCGAGCACAGACCAGCGACGTGGCGCCCGCGGTCTGAATGCAGCCATAGGCTGATTTGTTCTCGCGATAGTAATTGTAACCCACGAACCCGCCGAACTTGTAGTCGGACCCGCGTAGCAGATTGTAACCGACATCGAGCGTCGCATAGGCGATGCTGCCCTTGACCGGATCGGACAACGTATTCGAATAGGGGATGCCGTCGGTGGCGATCCAGTCCTCGTCGTTCATATGTCCACTCAGCAGGGTGCCGCCGCCGGCGAAGCCTTTGAGGAAGGTATCGTAGGGACCATCGACGCGACCGAAAGCCTCGCCCGATGCGGCGGTGCTTTGATAGGTCAATCGCGAGACCAGGACATTCTGAGTGCCCTGATCGAAGGTCGCCCCGAGATCCTTCTGGAAGCGCCCCGAACTGTACCAGACGCGACCGCCGACCTCGACCGCGCCGCGTTCGACGACATCGATCCCGGCTTGGGAGCCGCGCAGATGATAGTCGTCGAAGCGTGCGTCGACATCGCCGCCGAATTTCAGATTGAGGCCGACCTTTACCGCATGCAGGTCCTGCTCGACCTTACTGGTGCCGGGCGGCGTGGCGAAAAGACCGACGCCCGGTACCATCCGTTCGCTGCCCGGCGTCGCCATGTCACGACTGCCGAAATCGGCATAGTTGTATTCGAGCTTCACCGACCAGGCCGGCGCGAGCGCCCGTTCGATGCCGGCGCCGACGGTCCAGCCCCAACGACCGTCGTTGACGTCGGTCGAGTTGCCGAGCGGATAGCCGACGGCGATGTCGAGCCGTTCACTCAGGAAAGCCGCGCCGCCTTTGGCGTAGAGCAGCGTGCGGCCGGCCGCCCCGGTGACGAAGCCCGCACGGCCGGTCAGCGTCGCCAGTGCATCCTGGCGGACGCGGCAATTGGACGAAACGAACAACCCCGACGACGCCATGCAGGTGTTGGTGCCCTTGGCGTTCATCGAACTGAGATCGGCCTCGACGCCGATCAGCCAATTTGCGTTCGGTTGATAGTTGTAGCCGACCTGGATGCCGGCAAGTGCCGCCGGGCTGCGAACGCTGCCGCCGTAAAGACCGGGGCCGGCAGGGTCGCTGAAGCTCGACGAACCGAAGCTGCCGCCGACATGCACGCCCCAGTACAGGCCGGCCCAATTCCACGACACCGGCGCCACCGGCATGAGCGGAGGAAAGCGCGGCATGTCGGCCGCTGTGGCCGGCGCAATTACCGTCGCCAGCATGGCTGCGGTAACAAGGATTCGACTCATGGCAACACACTCTGCTCGGCACAACGATGCCGAGCAGAGTGCGCGCTAGGGATTAAAAAAGTGGTAACCCTGTTTGTTAGCTAGCTGCTAACCATGCGCAACCACGCCACGCAGCACCAGCCGGTTGAGCCGGCTGGCGAAGGCGGCGGGATCTTCGGGCAGTTCGCCGTCGAGAATCTGCGCCTGTTCGAGCAGCAAGAACGCAAGATCGGCGGCTTCCGCCTTGTCGGTCTTGGTATCGCCGAGCGTCGCAACCAGCGGATGCTGCAGATTGATCTCGAGGATCGGCTTGGAGCCGGCGCCCTTGTTGGCGCGCGCCAGCAGCTTCTCGAGCTCGCGATCCGGACCCATGCCGCCCGCGACCAGACACGATGCGCTCGACGTCAGCCGCTGCGAGGCCTTGACGTCGGAGACGCGATCGCCGAGCGCGTCCTTGATCACCGCGATCACGGTCGCCTCGTCGGCCTTGGCCTCGTCCTTCGTGTCCTTGTCCTGGTCCAGCTTCGGGATCAGATCGAAATTGACGTCGCCCTGGCTCAGCGACTTCAGCGGCTTGCCGCCGAAATCGAGCTGCGCGGAGGTCCAGAACGCATCGACCGGATCGGTCAGCAGCAGCACTTCGATGCCGCGCGCGGTGGCTGATTCCAGCTTCGGGTTGGACTTCAGCCGTTCCAGCGAGTCGCCGACCAGATAGTAGATCTCGGTCTGGTTCTCCTTCATCGCCTCGACATACTGCTTCAGCGAGCGCTTCTCGCCGACCGTGGTGGTGAAGCGGGCCAGCGACAGCAGCTTCCCGCGGCGCTCGAAGTCCTCGTAGAGGCCTTCCTTCAGCACCGGGCCGAACGAATCCCAGATCTTGGTGAAGTCCTCCGGCTTCTTCTCGGCGAGGTTTTCCAGCTCGCTGATCACCTTGCCGGTCACCGCGGTCCGGATCTGCGCGAGTTGCGGATTCTTCTGCAGCATCTCGCGCGACAGGTTGAGCGGCAGATCCTCGGAGTCGATCACCCCGCGCAGGAAGCGCAGATAGGGCGGCAGCAGCTCGGCTTCCGAGGTGATAAAGACGCGGCGGACATAGAGCTTGATCTTGCCCTTGCGCTCCGGCTCGAACAGATCGAACGGCTTGGTCGACGGCGCGAACAGCAGCACCGCATAGGACTGCCGGCCCTCGGCGCGATAATGCAGCGTCATCGCCGGCTCGTCGAAGGCGCCCGCGATCTGCTTGTAGGCCTGCTTGTAGTCGTCCTCGCTCAGCTCCGACTTCGAGCGTTGCCACAGCGCGCTGGCCGAATTGATCTGACGCGGCTCGCCCTCTTCCGGCACCAGCTCGATCGGGAACTGGATGTTGTCCGAGTACTCGGTGACGATCCGCTCGATCTGCCAGTCTTCGAGATATTTCGACGCGTCAGGCTTCAGGTGCAGCACGATCTCAGTGCCGCGCTCGACTCGCGCCGCCGCCTCTTCGGATGCAGGGGCGATCTCGAAGCCGGCGCCGCCGGCGGACGTCCAGGTCCACACATCATTGGAGCCGGCGCGGCGGCTGGTGACGGTGATCTTATCGGCCACCATGAAGGCGGCGTAGAAGCCGACGCCGAACTGGCCGATCAGGCCGGCGCTGTCCTTGGTCTCGGTAAGCTTGGAGATGAAGGATTTGGTGCCGGACTTGGCGATGGTGCCGAGATTGTCGATCAACTCCTGACGGTCCATGCCGATGCCGTTGTCGACGATCGTCAGGGTGTCGGGCGCCTTCTTCGGGATGATCCGGATCTTCGGCTCGCCGCCCTTTTCCATCAGCTCGGGCTTTGCGATCGACTCGTAGCGCAGCTTGTCGAGCGCGTCGGACGCGTTCGAAATCAGCTCGCGCAGGAAGATGTCGGTCTCGGAATAGACCGAGTGCACCATCAGGTTCAAAAGCTCGGCCACTTCAGCCTGGAACGGCTTCGTCTCGCTGGCGGTATCAGTCATGGTCATGGCGAATGTCGCTGGTCCTGGAGAAGGAATGTGAGGGAAAACCGGGATATAGCGCTGTCGGGCGCGATGGCAAGATCGCCGCGCCGGCCTAGATGCCCGGACCGGCCGAGGCCACCGCGGAGCAGCAGCAGGCTTTGAGACCGCCGAGTTCGGAGCGCGACAGCCGCAGGCCCCAGCCATAGGCGTCGAGCACGTCCTGGACAATGGCAAGACCCAGCCCGGCGCCCTCGCCGCGCTGATCGAGCCGGATGCCGCGCGACAGCACCTCGGTGCGCGCCGCTTCGTCCAAGCCCTCGCCGTCGTCTTCGATCACGATGCAAAATTCGTCGGCGCCGCAAGCGGTGCCGATTCGGACCCTGGACTTGGCGTGGCGGGTGGCGTTGTCGAGCAGATTGCCGAGCACCTCGGCGAGATCGGTGCGCTCGATCGGCACCGCCACATAGTCGGCGACCTCGATGGCGTAGTCGATCGCGCGACCGGCCGGGGTGCGCGACTGGATCGTCACCAGGGAGCGCACCAGCGGCAACAGCTCGACCGCGACGCTCTCGCCGCGCCGTGCCGCACCGCGCAGCCGGGCCCGCGCCAGTTCGCGGTCGACATGCCGGCTCATCGCCGCGCCCACCGCTTCGATATCGCGTGCGAGCTTGTCCTCGCCGCGCTCGCGCAGCCGCGCCGCATCGCCGGCGAGCGCCGCGAGCGGCGTCTTCAGGCCATGGGCGAGATCGGCGGCGCGGTCGCGCGAGCGCTCGATCTCGCGCGCCTGGGCTTCCAATAGCGCGTTGACCTCCTCGACCAGCGGGCGGACTTCGTCCGGCACCGCCTCGGGCAGACGGCTGCTGCGGCCGGAGCGGATCGCGGCGACGTCGCGGCGCAGCGCCGCGAGCGGCCGCAAGCCGAGCATCACCTGCACCGAAGTGGCGAGCGCCAGCACCACGCCGAGCAGGCCGAGCGCGACCACGAGATCGCGCGCGAACGCCTTGCCGGCCGCATCGACCCGCGCCAGATCGACCGCCACCGCGGCCCGGATCGGGACGCTCTTACCGCCCATGGTGAGCTGCACGCGGCGCTCGACGATCGACAGACGCGAGCCGAACGGGCCGGCGATGTCGTGGTGATGCACCTCCCCGGGGCCGGGCTGATCGATCGGCACCGTCAGCCGGTCGTCCCACAGCGAGCGCGAGCGGACGAGCTGATCACCGTCGTCGCCGACCTGCCAATACAGCCCGGACAGCGGCTCGGAGAACCGCGGATCGGTCGGCGGACGCACCACCGCAAGCCGGCCATCCGGTCCGGCCTCGATACCGGCGAGCAGCTGCTTCAGCGACACTTCGAGATCGTCCGCGATGGTGCGGGTGACGTGGCGCTCGAACAGGATGGTGAGCGCGAAGCCGGCGATGCTGAGCGCGATCAGGATCGCCGCGGCACCGCCGGCGATCAACCGCAGCCGCAGCGAGCTGTGCTTCATGGACGCTCGTCCGGCACGATGTAGCCGAAGCCGCGCCGGGTCTCGATCAGCTCAGTGCCGATCTTGCGGCGAACCCGGCCGACCAGCACCTCGATGGCGTTGGAATCATGGGCGTCGTCCTGGCCGTAGATGTTCTCTGCCAGTTCGTATTGCGACACCACCCGGCCGCGATGCAGCACCAGATAGGACGCGAGGCGATACTCCAGCGGCGACAGCGACACCGGCTTGCCGCCGACGCTGACCTGCATCTGCCGCTCGTCGAGCGTGACCTCGCCGATGGTGACCACCGACGAGGCATGGCCGGCCGAGCGCCGCACGATCGAGCGCAGCCGCGCCAGCAGCTCCTCCATCTGGAACGGCTTCGGCAGGTAGTCGTCGGCGCCGGCATCGATACCGTCGACCCGTTCGGCCCAGCTTCCGCGAGCGGTGAGGATCAGCACCGGTGTGAGGCGGCCGTTGTCGCGCCAGCGCTTCAGGATGGTGAGGCCGTCGAGCCCGGGCAGACCGAGGTCGAGGATGATGGCGGCGTAATCTTCGGTATCACCGCGAAACCACGCCTCTTCGCCGTCACCGACGATCTCGGTAAGGTAACCGGCTTCGCCGAGGCCGCGCGCCAGCTCCGACGCGATCCGGCTGTCGTCCTCGACCACCAGCACCCGCATCACTTCTCCTTGGTGCGCCGGATCTCGCCACTGCGCCCATCGACATAGACTTCGTACAGCCGGCCGGCCTTGTCGACCACGATGAATTCGTACAGCCACTGATCGTGGTGGCGTTCGATCTCGACGCCGGTGATCTCGCCGGGAAGCTTGTCGCGAATCTGGCCGAGCAGTTCGGCGAGGGGGCGGATTTCGCCGCGCTCGACGGCGAGGCGGGCTTCGTCATGATCCTGGCGGTGGTCGTGGGCGCCGTGATTGTGCTCATGCGCGAGCAGGCGCGCCGACGGCAGCGGCGCCGCGGCGATCAGGGCTGCGAAGATGAAAATGAACGGGCGCCCCATCGGTGCTTCGGCCGGCTCCTTTCGAAACCGCCAGTCTGGCGCCCGGCCGCTGACCGCTCGCTGACAATGATCAAACCCGCCGTCAGCCGCCATTCCGCGAGAACAACGGCCGCAGCACCCCGGCCACCAGCCCGGCGGCAATCAGCAGGCCGACGACCGGAATCCACAACAGGAACGCCCCGAGCAGCAGCACGAGCACCACCGCAATCACCGCCCCAATCGCCAGCGCCATCAGAAACAAGCCGAGCGGGCCGACTTTGCCGACGAAGACGTGCTCGGTGGTGTTCTGGTCGATGAAGATCCGCGTCCCCATCGGATCATGGGTCTGTCCGGGCGGAATGATCTCCGGCTCATAGCGCGGCCGCTCCGGCGGCCTGGATTGATCGGTCATGATACGAGTCCTTGGGGCGCGCGCGGGTCGGCTCCGGCGCGAATCCAGCATAGCCACAAAGGTGGCGAGCGCGAGAGCGTTTCCACAGGGTTACGCGGCGATCGGCCGCGCGGCACGCTGTTTCGAGGCAGCAATACCGGTGAGGTGGTGCGCTCCGGGCCAAAAAGCCGTAGCCAACGAACTCAGGACGCCCGCAGGAGTTCCTTGGCCTGGGCCACCCGCTCCGGGAAGGCCGCCGCCAGCGCGGCACGGTCGGCTTTCAGCACGCCGCGCTCGGTGATCAGGCCGGTGACGAGCCGCGCCGGGGTGACGTCGAAGCCGTAATTGGCGACCTTGGAGCCCTGCGGCACGATCCGCACCGTCTCGATCCGCCCGTCACTGGTACGGCCGGTCATATCGGTCACTTCCGCGGCCTCGCGCTGCTCGATCGGGATTTCGCGGACACCGTCGTGGATGGTGAAGTCGATCGTCGGCGACGGCAGCGCGACATAGAACGGCACCTTGTTGTCGGCCGCCGCCAGCGCCTTCAGATAGGTGCCGATCTTGTTGCAGACATCGCCACCCGCGGTGACGCGGTCGGTGCCGACGATGACGATATCGACCATCCCGTGCTGCATCAGATGGCCCCCGGTATTGTCCGGAATCACGGTGTGGTCGACGCCGTGATGGCCGAGCTCCCAGGCGGTGAGCGACGCGCCCTGGTTACGCGGGCGGGTCTCGTCGGCATACACATGGATCGGAATGCCGGCATCGAACGCCTGATAGATCGGCGCGGTGGCCGTGCCCCAATCAACCGTGGCGAGCCAGCCGGCGTTGCAATGGGTCAGCACATTGACGCGCTCGCCGGGCTTCTTGGTCGCCGCGATCGCCTCGATCAGCTTCAGGCCGCTGGCGCCGATCGCCTGATTGATCGCGACGTCTTCGTCGGCGATCTCACCAGCGCGCCGATACGCCGCCGCGACGCGATCCGCCGGCTGAATTGGGGCGAGCGCACGGCGCATCTCGTCGAGCGCCCACTTCAGATTGATAGCAGTCGGCCGGGTTGCGACCAGCTTGGCGTAGGCGGCCTCGAGCCCGGCGTCGGAGGCATCCTCACGCATCGCCAGCGCCATGCCGTAGGCTGCGGTCGCGCCGATCAGCGGCGCGCCGCGCACCAGCATGGTGCGGATCGCATCGGCCGCCTCATCGGAGCTGGTCAGCTTCACCACCACGTAGTCGTGCGGCAGCCGGCGCTGATCGATAGTGCCGACGGTCCAGCCGTCAGCCTCGAGCCAGATCGTGCGGGTATGCTTGCCGTCGACTTTCATGGTGCCTCGCTGAGATCGAATCGGTCATTGCAAGCGAAGCGAAGCAATCCAGAAGTTCACACGCCAAGCACTGGATTGCTTCGTCGCTTCCGCTCCTCGCAATAACGAGGTTTACGCCTTCAAAACCCGCCCGGCCACCGCGTCGAGCTTCTTCAGCAGTTCCGGATCGCGCGCTTCGGGGGCGGTGATGAACGCGGCATCGAGGGCGCGGTCGGAGCCGATCGGGCACTCCTCGTGCTCGCGCGGGAAGTCCTGCGCCAGCCGCGCCACCAAGCTCTTGGCCTTCTCGGCGTTGGAGGTCAGAACGCGGACGATGTCCTGCACCGTCACCGCATCGTGGTCTGGGTGCCAGCAGTCGAAATCGGTGACCATCGCCACCGTCGCGTAGCAAATTTCCGCCTCACGGGCGAGCTTGGCCTCCGGCATGTTGGTCATGCCAATCACGGAATAGCCGAGCTGTTTGTAGGTCATGCTCTCCGCGTAGCTGGAGAACTGCGGACCTTCCATGCACAGATAGGTGCCGCCGCGCGCTACCGGAATGCCCTCGGCCTCCGCCGCAGCCGCAAGGTGGATGCGCAGCCGCGGGCTCACCGGGTGCGCCATCGAGACGTGGGCGACGCAGCCTTTGCCGAAGAACGAGCTTTCGCGCTTATAGGTGCGGTCGACGAACTGATCGACCAGCACGAAGGTGCCGGGCGGCAGCTCTTCCTTGAACGAGCCGCAGGCCGACAGCGAGATCAGATCGGTGACGCCGGCCCGCTTCAGCACGTCGATATTGGCGCGGTAGTTGATGTCGGAGGGCGACAGCCGGTGGCCCTTGTCATGGCGCGGCATGAACACGATCGGCAGGCCGGCGATATTGCCGCGCCGCACCGCGGAAGACGGCTGCCCCCACGGGCTCGCGATCGCTTCCTCCCGGACGTCTTCCAGCCCGGGCAAATCATAGATCCCGGAGCCGCCGATAATGCCGAGCACGGCCTTAGTCATGGACTGTCTCCCCGACGAAAGCGTTTTCGAGCGAAGTGGTCACCGGTTCGCGTGAAGAAAACGCGTCACAACAAATCTGCCGCCGCATTCAACATGCGGGCGGGGCAGCGACAACCCCTTACGGCGGCGGATCAGCCAAACGTCTTATCTTACCGCGTTGTCGGACACGCCCATGACGGGCCGTCGCCGCGACGAATTTTCCTGTTCCCGAACCTACGACGATCGGATTAGGATCATCGCTAAGGCCACGCAAAAGCGGCCAAGGGGAGAGAAACAACGTGATGACTGGACGCGTCGTGTTCGGCGCCATGGAGGAGGTCGTCTACGGTCAGCCAGCGGCGGACGCGCTCGCCGCTCAGCTCGACCGCATCGGGGCGCAGCGCGCGCTGCTGATGGTGTCGGGCACGCTGAACCGCACCACCGATGAAATCGCCAAGATCAAAGATGCGCTCGGTAGCCGCTGCGCCGGGGTGTTCGACGCGATGCCGGCGCATACGCCGCGCGCGGCAGTCATCGCTGCCACCGAACAGGCCCGCGCCATCCAGGCCGACATCATCGTCACCGTCGGCGGCGGCTCGATCACTGACGGCGCCAAGGCGGTGCAGATCTGCCTCGCCAACGACATCTCGAGCGCCGCCGAGATCGACCGAGTCCGCAACATCAACGCGCCGGTCGCCCCCAAAGTCCGGCAGATCAGCGTGCCGACCACGATCTCGGGCGGCGAATTCAGCGCCATTGCGGGCGTCACCAACGAGGCCACCAGGGTCAAGGAGAAGCTGGCGCATCCGCTGACGATGCCGCGCGCCGCGATCCTCGATCCGGCCATTACCCTGCACACGCCGGAATGGCTGTTTCTGTCGACCGGCATCCGCGCCGTGGACCACTGCGTCGAAGCGATCTGTTCACGCGAAGCGCACCCTTACGGCGACGCCCAGGCGCTGCGCGGGCTTTCGATGCTCGCCGCGGGGCTGCCGCGGGTCAAAGCCGATCCGACCGACCTCGACGCCCGGCTCGATTGTCAGATCGGCACCTGGCTGTCGATGGGCGCGCTGTCGTCCGGCGTGCCGATGGGTGCCAGCCACGGCATCGGCTACGTGCTCGGCGCGGTGTTCGACGTGCCGCACGGCCACACCTCCTGCATCATGCTGCCGGCGGTGATGCGCTGGAACAGGTCCGCCAACCGCGACCGCCAGGCGCTGGTCGCCGCCGCGATGGGACATCCCGGCGAAGACGCCGGCGACGTGCTCGACGCGCTGATCCGGGTGCTCGGCATGCCGCGCAGCTTGCGCGAAGTGAACGTCGGGCCCGAGCATTTCGAGCGGATCGCCAACCAGGCAATGGCCACCCCATGGGTGCCGCGCAATCCGCGCCCGATCGATGGACCGGCGCAGGTCCGCGAGATCCTGGAGCTCGCGGCGTGAAGACGCGCCTGCTTTCGCGGGACCAACAACGATGAGACCGTCATTGCGAGCGTAGCGAAGCAATCCAGGAGCGCAGTGCACGTCGCTGGATTGCTTCGTCGCTTCGCTCCTCGCAATGACGACGGAAAACCAGAAGCTCAGGCACGCATCAGCACGAGGAGCACGATGTATCCCGGCCAGTTCGCGAAGACCCGCCCCGACCACCCCGCTTTCATCATGGCTTCGACCGGAGAGACGGTGAGCTATGCCGAACTCGAGGCTCGCAGCAACCGTCTGGCGCATCTGTTGCGCAATCACGGCCTGCGGCGGCTCGACCACTATTCGATCTTCATGGAGAACAACAACCGCTACATCGAGGCGTGCGCCGCCGGCGAGCGCAGCGGCTATTACTACACCTGCGTCAACTCCTACCTGACGCCGGCCGAGCTCGCCTACATCCTGACCAACAGCGAGTCGCGCGCGCTGATCACCTCGAAAGCCAAGCTCGACGTCGCCCGCGAGGCGCTGAAGGAATGCCCCAACGTCACGCTGTGCGTGGTGGTCGACGGTGACGGCGACAGCGAGCGGATCGTCGGGCTCGCCGACGCGACCAAGGATCTGCCGGACACGCCGATCGCCGACGAAAGCCTCGGCACTGCGATGCTGTATTCGTCCGGCACAACAGGCCGGCCGAAGGGCATCCTGCGCCCGCTGCCGGAGCAGCCGCCGTCCGAACCGCTGCCGCTGTTCCACTTCCTCAACATGCTGTGGAAGTATCGCGACGGCATGATCTATCTGTCGCCCGCGCCGCTGTATCACTCGGCGCCGCAGGCTGCGGTCGGCCTCACCATCCGCGACGGCGGCACCGTGATCATCATGGAGCACTTCGATCCGGAGCAGTATCTGGCGCTGATCGGGAAGCACAAGGTCACGCACAGCCAACTCGTGCCGACGATGTTCTCGCGGATGCTGAAGCTGCCGGAGGAGGTGCGGAAGGCCTACGATCTGTCGACGCTGGAAGTGGCAATCCACGCCGCGGCGCCCTGCCCGCCGCAGGTCAAGGAACAGATGATCGAATGGTGGGGACCGATCATCCACGAATATTACGGCGCCACCGAAGGCCTCGGCTTCACCGCCTGCAACAGCGCCGAGTGGCTGGCGCATCGCGGCACGGTCGGCAAGGTGATGTTCGGCGACCTGCATATCCTCGACGACGGCATGAAGCCATGCCCGAAAGGCACGCCCGGCCAGATCTGGTTCAAGACCGCGACGCCGTTCGAGTACTTCAACGACCCGAAGAAGACCCAGGAAGCCCGCTCGGAAGACGGCAGCATGAGCACCGTCGGCGACGTCGGCTATGTCGACGACGACGGCTACCTGCACCTCACCGACCGTGCCACCTTCATGATCATCTCGGGCGGGGTGAACATCTATCCGCAGGAGTGTGAGAACCTCTTGATCACTCACCCCAAGGTCGCGGATGCCGCGGTGTTCGGCGTCCCGAACGAGGATCTCGGCGAGGAGGTCAAAGCGGTGGTGCAACCGATGCCGGGCGTCGCCGCCGGTGCCGACCTCGCCGCCGAACTGATCGCCTTTTGCGCACAATCACTGTCGCGACAGAAGGTGCCGCGTTCGATCGACTTCATGGACGAACTGCCCCGGCTCCCCACCGGCAAACTCTACAAGCGCCTGCTGCGCGACCGCTATTGGGGCAACAAGAACAGCCGGATCGTGTGAGGCGGAGCGACACAGCACGGCGCACTCCCTCTCCCGCTTGCGGGAGAGGGCTGGGGTGAGGGCGACACAAGCACTGACTTACGTTGTTCCGAAAAGCCTTCCCTCAGCAGCACGGCGCAGCGATTGGGTAAGGACATCCTCTCCGCGAGTCGCGGTCTCACTGCTCGGAGCGCCCTCACCCCAACCCTCTCCCGCGCGCGGGAGAGGGGGCGCGCTGTGCCCGGGGAGAGGCAACTGCCTCATGGGCAGAATCGGTGGGAATGGGCTATAGGGACCTCATGTCCCCGCTCCCCTGCCCGCGCGTATGACCCGTTCCGCGCCCCGCGAAACCGATGACGTCCTCGACGCACGGATGCTGTCGACGTTGCAGCATGTGTTCGGGCTGTCGTCGTTCCGCGGCCAGCAGGAAGCGATCGTGCGGCATGTCGCCGATGGTGGCGATGCGCTGGTGTTGATGCCGACCGGCGGCGGCAAGTCGCTGTGTTACCAATTGCCGGCACTGCTGCGCGACGGCTGCGGCGTGGTGGTGTCGCCGCTGATCGCGCTGATGCGCGACCAGGTGGCGGGGCTGCTGGAGAGCGGCGTACGCGCGGCCGCGCTGAATTCAACGCTGTCCTACGACGAGGCCAACGCGATCGAGCAGCAGCTCCTCAAGGGCGAACTCGATCTGCTGTATGTCGCGCCTGAGCGATTGCTGACACCGCGCTGTCTGGCGCTGCTGGCCAAAGCCAAGCTGTCGCTGTTTGCGATTGACGAGGCGCATTGCGTGTCGCAATGGGGCCACGACTTCCGCCCCGAATATGTCGGCCTCTCGGCCATCGCCGAGAAGTTTCCGAACGTGCCGCGGATCGCGCTCACCGCGACCGCCGACGCGCTGACCCGGCGCGAGATCGCCGAGCGGCTGGCGCTGACGGATGCGCCCTGCTTCGTGTCGAGCTTCGACCGGCCGAATATCCGCTACACCATCGTCGACAAACAGAACGCACCGGCCCAGCTCAAAGCCTTTATCGACGACCGCCATCGCGGCCATTCCGGCGTGGTGTATTGCCTGTCACGCGCCAAGGTCGAGGACATCGCCGAGACGCTGAGCAAATCCGGCCTCACCGCGCTGCCGTATCACGCCGGCCTGCCGCCGGACGTTCGCGCGCGCAATCAGGACCGCTTCCTCAATGAGGACGGCATCGTAATCGTCGCCACGATCGCGTTCGGCATGGGAATCGACAAGCCGGACGTGCGGTTCGTCGCGCATCTCGATCTGCCCAAGAGCATCGAGGCCTATTACCAGGAGACCGGACGCGCCGGGCGCGACGGCAAGCCGTCCGACGCCTGGATGGCCTATGGCCTGTCCGACATCGTGCAGCAGCGCCGGATGATCGACGAGAGCAGCGGCTCGGACGCCTTCAAACGGGTGTCGATGGGCAAGCTCGATGCGCTGGTCGGCTTGTGCGAATCCACCGGCTGCCGGCGCACGCGGCTGCTCGGTTATTTCGGCGAGACCTCGCCACACTCGCACTGCGGCAATTGCGACAACTGCCTGAACCCGCCGAAGGTGATCGACGGCACGGTGGCGGCGCAGAAGCTACTGTCCTGCGCCTATCGCACCGGGCAGCGGTTCGGCGCCCAACACCTGATCGACGTGCTGCTCGGCCGGCTGACCGAGCGCGTTTCTCAATTCGGCCACGACAAGCTGTCGGTGTTCGGCATCGGCGGCGAGTTTGGCGAGAAACAATGGCGCGCGGTGATCCGCCAACTGGTGTCGCTCGGACACCTAGCGCCGGACAGCGAGGCATTCGGCGCGCTGAAGCTCACCGAGACCTCCCGTGCGGTGCTGAAAGGCGAGTCCGAGGTGGCGCTGCGCGAGCAGACCGGCCGCCCGCCGCGGTCGAAATCGCGCCGCGGCGATCTGGT
Source organism: Rhodopseudomonas sp. BR0G17 (assembly GCF_010907025.1). Classification (NCBI taxonomy): domain Bacteria; kingdom Pseudomonadati; phylum Pseudomonadota; class Alphaproteobacteria; order Hyphomicrobiales; family Nitrobacteraceae; genus Rhodopseudomonas; species Rhodopseudomonas sp. BR0G17. Next base: position 62,971 of record NZ_QUML01000028.1, read on the forward strand.
CGGCGGCTCCCAGCGCGAGACCAGCGGCGATCCAGAGCTGTTTGCCGCGCTGAAGGCGTGGCGGTCTGAAGTGGCCAAGGCCCGCGGCGTGCCGGCCTATGTGGTCCTGCACGATGCCACTATCGATGGGCTGGCCGCGGCAAAACCGCGAACGCTGGACGAGATGCGAGGCATTCCAGGCATTGGCGACAAGAAGCTCGAGCACTACGGCGCCGCGCTGCTGGCGGTGATCGGCGAACACCGTTAGCCGGCCGCCGGACCATCGCCAGCCTAAAGGAAGTGGTCCGGATCCTGCACAGCTTCTCCTGACGGACTTCAGGAGGTGTCGCGATGCCGCTCTACGGCTTCCATTGTAAGCAATGCGACAAAGACAGCGAATTGCTGGTCGGCTTCGACGACAAGCCGCCGTGCCCGGCCTGCGGCAGCCGGCGAATGGAGCGGCTGGTGTCTCGCCCCGCCCCGCCCGGCAAGAGCAAGAGCGTGATGAAAGCCGCTCGCGCTCAGGCGGCGCGCGAGGGGCATTTGTCGAATTTCAGTCGCAAGGAGCGCGGTCTCTAAGGACCGCGCCCACTCGAGCCTATCAATAACCGCCGACTGCGTTGGCGGGCGCGTAGCCGTAGCTGTCGTAGCCGCGATCCCACGCGCTGTAGCGCGGATTCATGACGCAATTGCCGCCGGCGCCGCTCGCGGTGAAGCGGCAGGACGAGTAGGTGGCGTAGTTGCAGTCTCCGGGGTAGCCCTGCTGCTTGCCCTGGATGCAGTACGGATATTCAACGCTCGCCGCCGCCGGCTGCGCGCCGATCAGTTGCGTCGCGCCAAGTGCGCCGAGCGCCATCACTGCCAATGCCAGACGTCTCATCTCGCTCTCCTTGTGTTGTCACCGATGCGAGACAGAACCGCAGCGTCCGAGTGCCGTTCCGGACCGGCTTTCACAAAAGCATCATCGAAGCTGCGACGCGTCGCCGCCGCACCGCGCGCTGAGCCTTGCGATCCGCGCATCCGGTGACGCCGGCCGGACCGATTGCGCGCCGTCGCGGCGGATGGCAAACCTCCCATCATGCGACCGCGCGCGAATTGCGTAGCGCGGAACGCCAACTACAACGCGCAGCATGCGCGGGACAAAGGGAGGACGAGACATGTCGCAGCTGATCGAAGCGCCGGGCGTGGTGACGCCATTCGACGGAATGGACGTGCCGTGGCTGCTGAAGCTGCACGCCGAGGCACGGCGCGAGCATCCTTTCGTGATCTGGGCGCCGTTCGACGGCCCGTCGCGGAGTTGGAGCTACGGCGAATTCCATGAGCGCGTCGGCGCGCTCGCCGCCGGCCTCGCCAAGCGCGGCATCAAGCCGGGCGATTACCTGCTGATCCATCTCGACAATTGCGTCGAATTCCTGCTCGCCTGGTTCGCCTGCACGGAGCTCGGTGCAATTGCGGTCACCACCAACACCCGCTCCGCCGCCGCAGAGATCGAGTACTTCGCCGACCATTGCGGTGCAGTCGCCGCCATCACCCAGCCGGCCTATGCCGATCTGGTGGCCACGAACTGCAAGAAGCTGAAATGGATGGCGGTGATCGGACACGATCCCGGGGCGGCGGTCGCAGCACAGCCGGTCGCAAAGGGCGACTCGTTCGACAGTCTGTTTGGCGACAGCGCCGACCGGCCGCGCCGCCCGACCGATCCGCTGGCACCGTGCAGCGTGCAATACACCTCGGGCACCACCTCGCGACCCAAGGCGGTGCTGTGGACCCACGCCAACGCGCTGTGGGGCGCCAAGATCAACGCCGCGCACCAGACGCTGCGCGCCGACGACGTGCATCTGTTGTATCTGCCGCTGTTCCACACCAATGCGCTGGCCTATTCGATGCTGTCGACGCTGTGGGTCGGCGGCAGTGTCGTGGTGCAGCCGCGGTTCTCGGCGAGCCGCTTCTGGAAGGTCTCGCTGGAGCATGGCTGCACCTGGCTGTCGACGATCCCGTTCTGCATGAAGGCGCTGCTCGAGCACGAGGTCCCGAAGGCGCATCGCTTCCGGCTGTGGGGCACCGCAGTGGCCGAACCGCCGCCGTTCGCCTCGTTCGGCATCAAGATCATCGGCTGGTGGGGCATGACCGAGACCATCACCCACGGCATCATCGCCGAAGCCGATCAGCTCAACACGCCGATGTCGATCGGCCGCGCTGCGCCCGAATACGCGATCCGCATCGTCGGCAACGACGGCGCCCCGACACGCGTCGGCGACACCGGCAACCTGCTGATCAAGGGCGTGCCGGGTCTGTCGCTGTTCAAGGAGTATCTGCACAACGAGACGGCGACGCGCGACAGCTTCGATGAGTTCGGTTACTTCATCACCGGCGACCGCGTGACGCGGCTCGAGCACGGCGCAATTCGGTTCGGCGACCGCGCCAAGGACATGCTGAAGGTCGGCGGCGAGAATGTCGCGGCGTCCGAAATCGAGCAGGTTGTCATCACCGTGCCAGGCGTGCGCGAAGCTGCGGTGGTGGCCAAGAAACACCCGATGCTCGACGAAGTGCCGGTGGTGTTCGTGATCCCGCAAGGCGGCGTCGCCGCGGCGCCGCCGGATTTTGCCGATCGCATCGCCGCCGCCTGCGCGGCCGCGCTCGCCGACTTCAAGCGGCCGCGTGAAGTGCGGCTGGTCGACGACATGCCGCGCTCGACGCTGGAGAAGGTGGCGAAAGCCGAACTCCGCAAGATGCTGGCGGAGTAATCATCCCTCACGTCATTCCGGGGCGCGCCGCGAGGCGCGAACCCGGAATCTTGAGGTTCAGGACGAAGCGATTCCGGGTCCGCTTCGCGCGTCCCGGCAATGACAGGGCCCGATCAGCCGCCCATCGCCACCGGGCGGAACGCCTGCAGCAGGCGCTGGTCGATCTTGCCGCCCATGTTCTCCATCGTGATGAAGGCCTGCAGCGGCGACATCGGCTTGTGGTTCTTGCGCGGCGCGACCAGCGACGCGAAGATATCGACGATCGTGGTGATGCGGACGATGTCGGCGATCTGATCGCCGTGCAGCCCGTCTGGATAACCCGAGCCGTCGAGCAGTTCGTGATGGTGCAGCACGACGTCGAGCGTCTCGCGCGGGAAGCTGCCTTCGGCGACAAGCGCCTCGTAGCCGAGCCGCGGATGCTCGCGATATTTGCGCAGCGACTCGCCCTTCAGATTGTCGAGATTGTCGAGCGCCGAGACATCCACATACGCCTTGCCGACGTCGTACAGCAGCGCCGCACGGGTCAGTCGGCGCTGATCCTCTTCGCGCATGCCGAGATATTGCGCGAACGCCACTGCGAAGCCGGTCGCGAACAGGCACAGCCGATAGCTCTCGTCGTGATGACGGCCGACGGTGGCAAGCCACTCCCGGAGCGACGAGCGCTTGATCGCTTTGAGGATCGGGCCTTCGGCCTGCATCACGTCCTGGAACGTCAGCGGCTTGCCGTGCAGCCGCTCGAAGATCTTCACCAGCACCTTGTGGGCGGCCGTGACGCCGTCGCTCAGCGCTTCGGCGCGGGCGGTCGCGGTATCTTCGGAAGGATCGGGAAATGCCGAGCGGACCCGCTGCAACAGATCGCGCGGATCGAACGGACGGGCGATGGTGTCGGTGGCGCCGAGCGCCCACGCCTGCATCGAACCATGATGCAACTCGTCGGCGAGCACGAACAGCCTCGGCATCGGCTGATAGGCGCCGCCGAGCAGCTTGCGCCGAACCAGTTGCACGCTGTCGGCCGAGCGCAGATTGATATCGACCACGATGCCCGACAGATCGCGCGCCGGCGCGTCCGGCAGGTGCGCCGTCGGCACGGTCTCGACCTCCGCCACGCTCGCCAGAATGCCCGCGATGTCGACGCTGCCGTCACGGCGATCGGACGCCAGCAACAAACGCCGGCGCGGCGCAGGGTTGGAGGCGGGCTGTCGGGCTAATGCATTCATGAAGGTCACCGGGATTGCTACCGTTGGCAGGTAATGTCCTTACACTAACGAGAAACTGGTTCCCTGAGATTAATGGGCGTTGTTAACGAGCCGTGACCTTCGCGATTCACATTTGATACAATGTCAAAACCGTGATTATGCGAGGTCTCGCTCTGACCAGCCGCAGCGTTATGATTGCTCTGACAGAGTGCCGTGATGAATGGGGCGGAACGGGGACAGATGACTGCGACAAATCTAGCGATCGCACCTCGGCTCTGTGGTGCTGCAACTCTGGCGGGCGCGCTGCTGCTATCGGCCGCGCCGTCGTTCGCGCAACAGCCTGCGGTGATCGTGGCACCGCCGTTCGTTGCGACGCTGTCCAACACAACGCCGCTGGTGTTCGGTATGGATGCCAACCAGGCGGCCACAGCGCTCGGCATGCCGCTCAACTACGTTAGCGGCAAACCCGGCGACGAGATTTTCATGGTGATCCGCACCCAGGGCGGCAGCGGCTTCTTCGACCGCCGCGACCGGCTGTATCTGCAATTCCGTCACGGCCGGCTGGCAGGATGGAAGGGCGACTGGGGCCGCAACTGGATGTGGCGCTAACCGCCGCCAGCTTCGTCGCACCGACCTCATCATCAACAAGCGCAAAGGATCACCCGTGGGGCACGACATCACGCTGAAAGCTGCTGACGGTTTCGAACTCGGCGGTTATCGGGCCGATCCCGCCGGTCCGCCCAAAGCCGCGATCGTGGTGATCCAGGAGATCTTCGGCGTCAATCATCACATCCGCAACGTCTGCGACCGCCTCGCCGCGCAAGGTTACGTCGCTCTCGCGCCGTCGATCTTCGACCGCAGCGAGCGCAATTTTCAGAGCGGTTATTCGCCGGACGAGATCGCGGTGGCGCGCAAGTTTGTCGCCAATCCGGACTGGCCGGCAATGCTGCGCGACACCCAGGCAGCGATCGACGCCGTCAGCAGCATCGGACCGGTCGGCATCATCGGCTTTTGCCTCGGCGGCAGCGTCGCCTATGCGGCGTCCACCAAGCTGCACGGGCTGAAGGCCGCGGTCGGCTATTACGGCGGCGCCATTGTGCGTTTCGCCGACGACAAGCCATTGGTGCCGACGCAATTGCATTTCGGCGAAAAGGATTCCGGGATTCCGCTCAGCGACGTCGACGCGATCCGGACCAAGCGGCCGGAGGTCGAGATCCTGGTCTATCCGGGCGCGCAGCACGGCTTCGGATGCGACGAACGCGCCAGCTACGACAAACCGAGCTCAGACCTTGCGTGGCAACGCAGCCTGGCGTTCTTCGCCGCACATCTGAAGTAAAGCAGGATCGGACAGCGCGTTCGCCGGCTCAGAACCAGCGTTCGCCGACATAGACGGTGTCGCCGGGGCTTAGCGGCGTGCCGAGCGGCACAACCTCGCGCACCATGCCGCCGCCTTCCGGATGCGTCACCGTGACCCGGTCGCGCTGGGCGCGCGGGGTGAAGCCGCCGGCAATCGCAACAGCGCTCTCGACGCTCATATGCGGCACGTAGGGGTATTGGCCGGGCGCGGTGACCTCGCCGAGGATGAAGAAGGGCCGATACGATTCCACTTCGACCGCGACCGACGGCTCGCGAATGAAGCCGCGGCGCAGCCGCGCGGTGATTTCGGCCGCAAGACCGGCCGGCGTGCGACCGCGTGCCGGCACCGCGCCGATCAGCGGCATGGTGATCGAGCCGGCGGCATCGATCGCATAAGTGTTGGTGAGCCCTTCCTGGCCATACACGACGACGCGCAACCGATCGCCGGCGTCGAGCCGGTACGCCGGCTCCCCGCTCGGCGCCGCATAGGCAGCCGCCATCGGCGGAACGCCGCCGCCATAGGCCATTGTGTCGAGGGTGTTCTGTGGCTGCACCATCGCGACCGGCCCAGGCCGCCGCATGCAGCCGCCCAGCGCGAGCGCGGTCGCCACGATGATCATCGATACTTGAAACGCGCCTACGACACGCACTGGAGCTATCCCTTGCCACGAGACAGCTTCGTTTATGCCCCGTTAGGGTTAACAAACGGTTTGGGTTTGGCTTCCGCCCCCGTACTGCCGCGAGGCCCGTCCGCCGCCGGGGCGGCGGACGGCGCGATCGTCAGGCGGTGACGCCGACCCCGACCGGGCACGACACGCCGGTGCCGCCGAGCCCGCAATAGCCCCCCGGATTCTTGGCGAGATATTGCTGGTGGTAGTCCTCGGCATAATAGAAGGGACCGGACGGCGCGATCTCAGTGGTGATCGGCCCATAGCCCTTGGCTTTCAGCGCCGCGCCATAGGTCGTGCGTGAGGCTTCCGCCGCCCGCTTCTGGTCGTCGCCGAAGGTGTAGATCGCCGAGCGATACTGCGAACCGACGTCGTTGCCCTGCCGCATCCCCTGGGTCGGGTCGTGGCTTTCCCAGAACGTCTTGAGCAGCGCCTCGTAGGAGATCTTGGCCGGATCGAACACCACCAGCACCACTTCGGTGTGGCCGGTGCGGCCCGAGCAGACCTCCTCATAGGTCGGATTGGGCGTGAAGCCGCCGGCATAGCCCACCGCGGTGCTGTAAACGCCGTCGCCAAGCTGCCAGAACTTGCGCTCGGCGCCCCAGAAGCAGCCGAGCCCGAACACCGCCTGCTGCAGGCCTTCCGGGAACGGCGGCTGCAGCCGGTTGCCGTTCACGAAATGCGTCCGCGCCGTTGGGATCGGCGTCGGCCGGCCCGGCAACGCCTCGTCGGCACTCGGCATCGCGGTCGATTTGCGCATGAAGAACATCGAAGACCCTCCCGGCGCGGCCGATGGCGGCGGGTGCCGCGCGTCCGCGCCCGCATGATGGCGACAGCCGAGCCTCAGCGTGGCGCTGATGCAATCGGCTCTCAACTCAATTTCAGGATATAGGTGTCTTCGCAGCGGCGGCGAATTTGTTACGCCGCGCTCCGCCCGTCAGTCGCGGGCGTAGCCGATCAGCGGCTTGCGCGGACGGAACAGCAGCATCAGCGCCAGCCCGATCACGCCCAGCACTGCGAAGGTCGGCTGCGTCAGCACGAACTTGGCCACGTGGGTCCAAAGCCACGGCGCGGTCTGCTCGACCCAGTCGCGAAACGACTGCTGGCTGGCCTGGTGAATGTCGTTCCAGAAGTCGCCGAGCTTGGTCCACTGCACCGAATTGTCGGCGACCGACCGCGCGCCGTCATAGACCAGGAAGATGAACCCCCCGGTCAGGAACAGCAGGCCGATCAGCCGAAAGAAGCCGCGGATCATCTCAACCACCCCGATCAGAAATTCGCCTGTGCCCCAGGCCGGGCTTACCGGGCGGAACGGCAGAATTCAACCTCGTCAGCAACTTGGACCACATCTGGACTGCCTCAGGCCCTCGGCCGGAACCGCCCCAGGCCCTAGAACCGCGCGTCCCCGTTGACGCTGGAAGGCACTGCCAGTATAACGCGGCCGATGGCGGTAGGGGCGATCCTGCCGCCGCTGTTCTTTGGGCGGCGCCGTGAATTGCGGCCGTGTCGGCTCCGGGAGCATCTTCAGCAACATCCGGAACACACGGCGCGTCGCGATTGCGGCTCCGCCAATCAGCCCCGGCCGCTCGAGCAGAGGCCGCTGCAGGATTTGAGAGATCATGGCTAATACGTCTTCCGCCAAGAAAGCGACCCGCAAGATCGCCCGGCGCACCGCGGTGAACAAGTCGCGTCGGACTCAGATGCGTGGGTCGGTCCGGACCGTCGAAGAGGCGATCGCGAGCGGCGACCGCGAAGCGGCGCTGAAGGCGATGGCTCGCGCCGAGCCCGAGCTGATGCGCGCTGCGCAGCGCAACATCATCCACCGGAACGCCGCGAGCCGGAAGGTGTCGCGCCTGACCCACAGCATCGCCAAGCTGGCGAAGTAATTCTCACCATCATCTTGGATGGTTTCGATGCCCGGCTCTGCCGGGCATTTTCTTTTTCGGCGACAGCTTGCGCCAGCATGGTCATACTCGCCCCGCCCGGTCGTGTAGTTGCTCACTCGATTACGGTACGCGCTCGCTCATAATTTGAATCGAATGACGCGCGTCTTCGCCGTCACCTGCCTCGTTCCGGAACAACACACCATCAAGCGTCAACCGCGCTTGACGCGCGCCTCAAGAAAACGCTGCGGCACAGCAGGAACTCCGATCTTTGTCGGACTCGCTTGACTTTCGACGCGCGCTTCCTCGTGCAACTACGCGGTCGTTTGTGACAAGGGTTACCCTGTCCGAGCGCTCACAAAAATCCGCGGCGAGCGAACCACTTATCGGCAAAGCGCGGACGACCATTTGGAAAACGCCCCCGCCCGAGCGTCAAAGGTAAAGGATTCATGAAATTCTTTTAGGCACGCGGCCAAAATGTCACGCTCGCAGCGCACATCGAATCTATGCACAGATTCAAAATCTTGCCGATCCTGAAGTGATTAGTTGCCTGTTCTGCTACCGGTCGAGGCGAAATCTTCACCCTCCCCTCGGAATCATATCCATTGCAGCGGAGGGGCCGTCGTGGTTTTCATAGTCCACCCGCGACGCCCACGGCTCTTCAGATCAGCGCGGTTTGAGAACCAAGGGCGGACATGCAAATCGGCGGCGGTGTGCATGTTGGTGGCTTTTCCAAATGACGGTCGACCTGCAACTCATAGCAATATGGGGCCGGCGAAGCCGTGTCTGAATTCAAGCGGAAGCCTTCGTTCGAAGGTTTCTGACGAACGACGGCACTGGCGATCCATCGGAATGCAGACGCAGTCTTGGTGAGAGCATCGACGCGGTTTTGTTTTGGCGACGTCTGGCCGCGCGCAAGCGCGGCGAGAGGGGGAGGTTTCATGAGCACCGAAGTCGACGTATCATTCGAACCTGCCGATCATCCGGTTGAATTTTCCGCCTTCGCGGGCCATGCGTTTTTCAATAGTCATTGCCGTGCTCACACTCCGGTTTATCCGTCGAGTCCTCCGCTGAGCTGACCTTTTTCCAACTCTCTTCGGCCCTGATCTGACGCCGGCTGCTTCAGCCGAAGCGGCGGAGCCATGTCCGAACTCAACTCGCTGGTCGCGGCGATGGCGTGAGCCGTCATGGCTCGCCGCTGCGATGGCCCGTAACTCTGGAATTGAAAAGCTGCTGAAATGTCGAACATGGAACAGGATCGCTGGTCACGCGTGAAGGGCCGTTTGCGCTCGAGCGTCGGCGAGGACGTTTATTCGAGCTGGTTCGCGCGGATGGACCTCGAAAGCGTCCAGGACGAGAGCGTGCACCTGTCGGTGCCGACCCGGTTCCTGAAGAGCTGGATTCAGACGCACTACTCCGACAAGGTGCTGTCGTGCTGGCAGGCCGAACTGCCGGAGGTCAATCGCGTCGATCTCACCGTACGTTCGCCGGTGCGCTGCGCAGCGCCCGCCAAGGAAGCGCCGGCGCCGGTGGAGAGCCGCCGCGATGAGCAGCGTCCGTCGGCTGAACGCAACAACGGCGCGACGCCGGTCTCGGCCAATCATGATGCGCTCGGCGGCTCGCCGCTCGATCCGCGCCTGACGTTTGCGAGCTTCGTGGTCGGCCGCTCCAATACGCTGGCGCACGCCGCCGCCAAGCAGGTGGCCGAAGGCCGCCGCGGCGACCCGGTGATGTTCAATCCGCTCTACATTCACTCCGGCGTCGGTCTCGGCAAAACCCATCTGCTGCAGGCCGTGACCTGGGCCGGCAATGCCGGCACCGAACGCAAGGTGCTGTATCTCACCGCCGAGAAGTTCATGTACGGCTTCGTCGCGGCGCTGAAGACGCAGACCTCGCTCGCCTTCAAGGAAGCGCTGCGCGGCATCGACGTGCTGGTGATCGACGATCTTCAATTCCTGCAGGGCAAGACCACTCAGGCCGAGTTCTGCCACACGCTGAACGCGCTGATCGACGCCGGCCGCCAGGTGGTGGTGGCCGCCGACCGGCCGCCGGCCGATCTGGAAAGCCTCGACGAGCGCGTGCGCTCGCGGCTCGCCGGCGGTCTCGTGGTCGAAATGGCACCGCTCGGCGAAGATCTGCGCCTCGGCATCCTGCGCTCGCGCGTGGTCGCGGCCCGCACCCATCACGTCAGCTTCGACGTGCCGCAGCCGGTGCTCGAATATCTTGCCCGCACCATCACGCATAACGGCCGCGATCTCGAAGGCGCGATCAATCGCCTGCTGGCGCATTCCAAACTGAACAATCAGCCGGTGACGCTGGAGATGGCCGAGCACGAAGTGCGCGACCTGATCCGTCCGTCCGAGCCGAAGCGCATCAAGATCGAAGACATTCAGCGCATCGTGGCGCGGCAGTACAATGTCAGCCGCTCCGATCTGTTGTCGTCGCGCCGAACCGCCAATGTGGTGCGACCGCGTCAGGTCGCGATGTATCTGGCCAAGACGCTGACGCTGCGCTCGCTGCCGGAGATCGGTCGCCGCTTCGGCGGACGCGACCACACCACGGTGCTGCATGCCGTGCGCAAGATCGAAGGGCTGGTGTCCAAGGACACCACGCTGTCGGACGAGGTCGAATCCCTGAAGCGCCAGCTTCAGGAGTAAGACGCTCGCGCTCGCTGCAGCCGGCCTTCATTCTCGGGCCGAATCTCGGGGAAATTTGCGCCGGCGGCGGTCGCGTGCTCTTGCGTCGATCGCTCAACCACGCCACCCTGCGGACCCCCCGCGGGGTCCGGGCGACCTCGGCGGGTGCCAATGGCCTTGGCGCCGCAACGGCTGCCGGGCACCTCCATCATATCCGGCAGCTTCATCACACGATGTGGGCGCGGAGCAGGCGGGTTTTGCAATGAAGGTCACGGTCGAACGCGCGCAACTGTTGAAGTCGTTGAGCCACGTGCATCGCGTGGTCGAGCGCCGCAACACCATCCCTATCCTCGGCAACGTGCTGGTGCGCGCCGAAAACGCGCAGCTTGCGTTGAAGGCGACCGACCTCGACCTCGAGGTCACCGAGACGCTGCCGGCCGAAACCGCGACCGCGGGTTCGACGACCGTGCCGGCGCACATGTTTTACGACATCGTCCGCAAGCTGCCGGACGGCTCGCAGATCGTGCTCGAGAGCGATGGCGACCGCTCGGTGCTGGCGATCCGCGCCGGCCGCTCGCGGTTCACGCTGCAGACGCTGCCGGAGAGCGACTTCCCGGATCTCGCCGCCGGTGAGATGAGCCACGCTTTCCGGCTGCCGGCCTCCGACGTCAAGCGGCTGATCGATCGCACCCAGTTCGCGATTTCGACTGAAGAGACCCGCTACTATCTCAACGGTATCTATC
>NZ_QUML01000029.1:0-67358 GCF_010907025.1 Rhodopseudomonas sp. BR0G17
GATGCCGAGCGTGCTCGCCGTCCCGTCGACCGCAGGCATCGGCAGCGTCGGCGAGTTTCTTGCCAAGGTGAAAAGCGACAAAGGCGGCTTCGCCTACGCGTCGATCGGCGCCGGCTCGCTGTCGCAGCTGTGCATGGAAGCGATCGCGCAGAAGGCCGGCGCCGCGATGGTGCACATCCCCTACGCCGGCTCGCCGAACGCGATGACTGCGCTGATGCGCGGCGACGTCCAGGCTGCATGCCTGCCGGCGATCTCGGTCGCGCCGCAGCAGGCGGCGGGAACTGTGAATATCCTGGCGGTGACCACGCCGGAGCGCTCACCGTTCCTGCCCGACGTGCCGACGCTGAAGGAGAGCGGCATCGACGTGCAGTCAGACGCCTGGAACGCGCTGATCGCGCCGGCCGGCACCTCACCCGAACTGATCGCGGCGATCCACCGCGCGGTCGAAGTGGCGCTCGCCGATCCGGCCGTCATCACGAAGCTGAAAACGCAGATGATGATGCCCGAGGCCTCGACGCCCGAGGCGCTGCGCCAGAAGATCGCCGACGAGAAGCGGAGCTGGGCGGACGTGATCCGCGCGGCAGGCATCAAGGTGCAATAAGATCCGGCGGCGGCTGAGCACCGCCGCCGTCTCGCTGCCTAAGGGGTTACTTGTAGTAGCCGACCGCGCAGGTCTGGTCGCCGATCTTGGTGACGAAGCTGACCTTCTGCACCGGATCGGTCTGGCCCGGGCGCGGCCACATATAGGCGACTTCCTTGACCTCGCCTTCCTTGGCGGTGGCGTAGATTTCTTCGCCCAGCGGCTTGCCGGTCTTGTCCTTGAGATCCTTGAGGCTCTTGCCGGTCAGGGTCGGATGCGCGGTGAACAGACCGTCCGGCCCGCCGCAGAACGGATACAGGTCACGATCCTTGAAACCGCCCTCGCCCTTGGCAAACTCGGCGAGCGCCTTGGCCTTATCGGCCTTCACCGCAGCAGCGGCCTTGGTGAGCATCGCTTTTGCTTCGTCGGCCGTACCGAACTCGCCGGCGAACGCGGCCGAGGCAGCAAACACGCTGGCGCCGGCGACGAGACATAATACTGATTTGAGTTTCATGGGCATCTCCTCCTTTGAAAGCTCCCTTTGTGGAGCATGAGGAGAAGATATCCGCGGTCAGTTGCGGCGGTCAGCGCGACTTAGGACGAACCATAAGGCGATACCAAGCGCCGCATTCCGTCAGCGGAAGCAAGCGATCCATCAGTGCGAGGAGATCCAGGCGCGGGCTTCGCGCTGGGCAACCGCGATCTCGTCGGCGGACATCAGCTCGGCCAGCTCGCGGCGATACGCGATCGCGTCGGCCCGGCCCTTCAGCGCGGCGAGGTTGAACCACTTGTGAGCGGCGATCAGGTCGACCGGCGCGCCGCGGCCGGAGGCGAACAGCAGGCCGAGGTCGAACAGCGCATCGGGGTTCTCCCCGGCTTCGATCGGCATCGCGGTTTCGATATTCAGATGTCCCTGCAGCATCTTTGATCTCCATCTTTCGCCGCCGAACCGAGGGCGGCTCCTGTCCTCTGTTTGTCGTCCCCACCGCCGTGACCCGGCGTGTTATGGGGCAATCATGGCCGATCAAATTTGAAGAGCAGTTTAAGCGTTGCGCTGAACGACTTCTGAACGGGCCGCGGCCCTCCTCGTGAGGCATTTTGAGAAACGCCTGTGCCGCAATGGTTTTCCGAATTCGGTGAGAGACGGTTTACCCTCCGGTTTGGCGAACCGATAACCATCGCCGCAACCGCCTGGGGAAACGACACGTCGGGCCGCGGGCGCAAACGGCTGCCGCGGGCTGATCGAACTCGGTGGATGTGGAGGGATGGAACTGGATAGGCCGGCCCCTGCCGGCGCGGGGCGATGGGCCCCACAAACAACGAGGGCGTCGGCGAACACGTCAGGTTCAGATCTCACACGCGGCTCGCCGCCCATGAAACTGCGGACCTTGCGTCCGCACCGTTCGAAGAAAAACCGTTTCTTCTACCGGGCTCTTCGGCGGCTGGTGATCCCTGCCGCTATCGGATCCGGTCGTCTGACCTGATGTCTCGCCGACACCCTCTCGTCGACTAGGACCTCGCTCGTGTCGCGGTGCGAAGAGCCTGTCCAGTGACGCGGCCGGCAGTGAAGCTGCCGGCACCCGCTCGAAAGCGAGCTTACTTCTTCTTGGCGGCCTTCTTGGCGACCTTCTTGGTGGTCTTCTTCGCGGTCTTCTTCACCGCGCTCTTCGCGGTCTTCGCCTTCTTCGGCGCCGCTTTCTTGGTCGCCGCCTTCTTCGCTGCTTTCTTGGCCATGTTGCCCTCCGATAAGTGAGATGGCTTGATTGCTGCTGCGTGCACTCGGGAATCGAGATGCACTAATTCCCGAATACACCAACGCTTTGAAAAAAACAGTGTCCCGCTTAAGGAAGAGTTGATGGGAGTTGTCCCTCGCGCACAGGCGGTCTTAGCGAACGAGGCGTCGGAAGATCGATCGCGCGAACCGAGTTATGCGCGAAAAACCTGCATCGACACTTGTCAAGATCGCAGGAAACGCCTGTGCCGCAACGACTTCATCAACTCACAAATCGAGCTAACTAACTACTTTGCAAAACCAGACCGAGCGCCGAGTCGGTCACGCGAGGCCGTCCGCGGACTCTGAGTCGCAATCTTTGGCAATGAAAAAATTTTCAGGCGCGATGCCGCACCGGAGCGTCCAAACGCTCCGGCACAGGGGTTTTCTGCACGAGGAGATGCGGCTGATTCGCGAGCGCCACCGCCGTCGCGGGCGCACGAAACGTCGTCGCGGCGGTTCGCGCGCGACGACGAAGGTCGTTCGTCAGAGGCCGAGCTTGCGCTTCAGCAGGTCGTTGACCGCCTGCGGATTGGCCTTGCCGCCGGAAGATTTCATCACCTGGCCGACGAACCAGCCGAGCATCGCGGGCTTGGCGACGACTTGTGCCACCTTATCTGGATTGGCGGCGACGATATCGTCGACCACTTTCTCGATCGCCGACAGATCGGTGACTTGCTTCATACCGCGCTGTTCCACCAGCGTGCGCGGATCACCGCCTTCGGTCCAGACGATCTCGAACAGCTCCTTGGCAATCTTGCCCGAGATGGTGCCCTCGCCGATCAGCTCGACGATCGCAGCGAGCTGTGCCGCCGACACGGGCGACGCATCGATCGACTGGCCGTCCTTGTTGAGACGGCCGAACAGCTCGTTGATCACCCAGTTGGCGGCAAGCTTGCCGTCCCGGCCCTGATCCCTCAACTGCGCCAGCACCGCCTCATAGAACTCGGCGCTCTCGCGCTCGCTGACCAGCACGCCTGCGTCTTCGACCGAGAGGCCGAAGTCGCTGACGAACCGCTCCTTCTTGGCGTCCGGCAATTCCGGCAGGCCGGCCTTCAGATCGTCGACATAGGCCTGGGTGAATTCCAGCGGCAACAGATCCGGATCGGGGAAGTAGCGATAGTCGTGCGCCTCTTCCTTCGACCGCATCGACCGGGTCTCGCCCTTGTTGGCGTCGAACAGCCGGGTCTCCTGGTCGATCGTTCCGCCGTCTTCCAGAATGCCGATCTGGCGGCGCGCTTCGTATTCGATCGCCTGACCGATGAAGCGGATCGAGTTGACGTTCTTGATCTCGCAGCGGGTGCCGTAAGGCTCGCCGGGACGGCGCACCGAAACGTTGACGTCGGCGCGCAGGCTGCCCTTCTCCATGTCGCCGTCGCAGGTGCCGAGATAGCGCAGGATCGTGCGCAGCTTCGAGACGTAAGCCTTGGCCTGCTCGGACGAGCGGATGTCCGGCTTGGAGACGATCTCCATCAGCGCGACGCCGGAGCGGTTGAGATCGACGAATGTCGACGTCGGATGCTGGTCGTGCAGCAGCTTGCCGGCGTCCTGTTCGAGATGCAGCCGCTCGATGCCGACGGTGATGCTGTCGCCGTCCGGCAGGTCGACCACCACCTCACCCTCACCGACGATCGGCGATTTGTATTGGCTGATCTGGTAGCCCTGCGGCAGGTCCGGATAGAAATAGTTCTTCCGGTCGAACACCGAGCGCAGATGGATCTTGGCGTTCAGCCCGAGCCCGGAGCGGATCGCCTGGCGCACGCACTCCTCGTTGATCACCGGCAGCATACCGGGCATCGCGGCGTCGACCAGCGACACGTGGGTGTTCTGATCGCCGCCGAACGCGGTGGCCGCGCCGGAGAACAGCTTGGCGTTGGAAGAGACCTGGGCGTGGATCTCCAGCCCGATCACGACTTCCCAATCGCCGGTGGCGCCCTTGATGAGCTTCGAAGGTTTGACAGGTGCGTTCATAAGCCGGTTTCTACTCCGCTCCGAGCGCGGAGAAAACCCCTGCAACCGGCGCAAGGCGCGCGCCAGCGCGGCCGAAGGCCCGGCCGGCGGCGGTCTTACAGGCTGGCGGCGAAGGCGCGGAAGACCGGGCTCTGCCGCAGCACGTCGCGCCCGGCGGAGATCAGCTCGTCGACCTGCTGCGGCGGCAGCACGAAACGCGTGGCGATCCGCTCCAGCGCCGCAGCCCGCTGTGTCTCGAGTTGATCGAATGCCAGACGGCCGACGAAGAACCGCAGGTCGCGGCAGTCCCAACCGGGGCCGGCGCCGTAGCGCGCGCGGTCCGCGGCCGACAGGCTGCAGCGCCAGCGCACCAGTTTGTCGCGCCAATCTGAAATCGTGCGGTCGAACGCCGTGTAGCTGGCGCCGACGCTGGCATCCATCGTGGTGTCGACCGCGGCCTTGATCAGCTCGACGCCGCTCGGACCTTCGATGGTGTCGACCCAGTTGCCCGAGATGCCGGTCTTGGCGTCGACCACCAGCATCATCAGCCGCCGCAGCTTGACCGCCTGCTGCGGGGTCAGCGGACCGTACGGCGTCTCAGAGGACTCGCGCGCGATCGTCAGCGCCGAGACGCCGTAATTGTCGACCAGCCCGCCGTCGAGCAGCTTGATGAACGGCACCGCGCCCTCGCGATAACGCAGCACCGCCTTGGCGTAGGAGCTCAGCATCGGCGACGAGTTACCCTCGGTCGCGGCGCGCCGGACCCAGCGCGGCAGCGGCGTATTGCATGCACCGGGAAACGCCTGGACCACCGCCGGAGCAAATGCGAGCGGCACCGCCGCCGAGGCCGCGACCGCGTTCGACAGCGGATAGGCGTCGAGGTCGCTGCAGATGGCGGAGAACGCCGTGCTGTTGAACACGAACGGCACGCGATTGTAGATGTCGGAGGCGTTGATCCACACTGTCGGCCGGTCGCCGCCGCGCAGCTGCGCGAAGGTCGCGCCCTCGAACAGATGCGCGTCGAGCCACCGGGTGAAGCCGACGGAGTCGTTGATGCCGCCGGTGAACGCCTTGCCGATGGTGTTGAGCGACAGCGTGGTCTGGAGCTCCTCCTCCGCATTGCGCAGCAGGAAGCGCTCGCGGAAGTCGCCGAGCGCCGCGCGCCCCTTCAGTCCGAAATAGGCGGCAGTCACCGACCCGCCGGAGACTCCTGAAACGAAGCCAACACGGTCGAGCATCGCCGAACGCGCACCATGCAGCGGCAGGCGCTCCATCTCCGACAGCACGCCGAACGAGAATGCCGCCGCCCGTGTGCCGCCGCCCGAGAACGAAAGGCCGATGATGGCGTCTTCGCTCCGCGTACCGACGTCCGACGCAACCTTGTCGGCGACCACTCCTTCGATCGGCACGTTGACCGGCGTGTTGTAAACCGAGGCACAGCCGGCAAGGACGAGGCAGGCTGCGGCTGCGGACAGGAGACGATCTCTCCACGGCTTCATCGAGAGGACACCGGTTGAAGGGGCGGCAATGTTGCTGCCGCGGACCATCGGCTGCAAAGGTTCAGGTCCACTTAACGCTGCGGAACCGGGGGAAGCTGGCAGTCGGCTTGTGGCATAAGCAAGGCGGCGCGCTGTGCGATCAATTCGCGGCGGGCGACGACGGCGCATCGAAGCCGATGGTGAAGAACGCGCCCTGACCGCGAATGCTGCGCGCTTCAAAGCTGACGTTGCGGGCATTCTCCTTCAGCGTCTGCAGGATCAGCGCACCAAGCTTGCGCGGCGATGGCCAGCTCTGCCCCTCGGGAAGGCCGACGCCATCGTCCGACACGATGATCCTGACACGGCCCTGGTCCGTCTCGCAGATCACTTTGATCCGTCCGCCGTCGCGACCGACGAAGGCGTACTTCAATGCGTTGGTCAGCATCTCGTTGACCAGCAGCCCGGCCGGCATCGCGATGTTCACCGACAGCGGGCAATAGCCAGCATTGACCTCGCAGTTGACGTCCGAGCTGGCGTTCGCGCGGATCACCGCGTTGGCGATGTCCGACAGATACTGGCCGAGGTCGATCTGCCCGCCATCGGCATGTGGGCTTTCGTCCGACAGCACCCGGTAGAGCGCGGTCAGCGCTTCGATCCGGCTGGCGAGCCGCGCCAGCGCCACGGTCTCGCCTTCCGCAGCCGACCGCGCTTCGAGCCGGACCAGTGCGGTGATCAATTGAAGATTGTTCTTCACCCGATGCTGCAGCTCGCGCATCAGGGTATCGCGTTCACGGATCTGGACTTCAAACCGCTCGATCTGCGCCCGCTCGCGGCTGCCGACGTCGACCAGCGCAACGATCCGATAGCTCTCGACGCCGTCGTCGCTCTCGATCACCGCCGCATAGGCCTGAACGATCAGCAGCCGATCGGACGGCGCAACTTTCCGGAACACGCCGAGGAAATCTTCGCCATCGCGGATCGCGGCACCGAGCAGGCGGCCGCTGTCATCCTGGTCGGCGAAGCCATCGAGGGACGACCAGCCCTGGCCGCAGGCATCCGGCTTCGACAGCGAGGTCAGGGCCTCGAACGCCTGGTTGATATAGACCACCTGCTGATCCGCGCCGCAGCCGCGCGACACCGCGATCGCCACCGGGACATTGTCCAGCAGATGCTTGTAGCGGTCGCTCTCGATCGCCGCGGCCAGCTTTGGCGATCCGAGGATCTGATCGACACCTTGCGGTGGACCTTGGACGTCGTCAGCGCTCATGCAACACCCTGCCCCGGCCAAGAATGGCCAACGGCGCCAGCAAACGCAACGTCAAACCCGTACGGACGATCGGGCTCAGGCCCACCACTTGGCCGGCGTGAACCGGCCGGCGGACTGCTCGATCACCTCGCCGAGCGAGAACAAGGTGTCCTCGTCGAACGGCCGGCCGATCAGCTGCAGCCCGAGCGGCAGACCTTGCGAGTCGCTGCCCGCCGGAACGGCAATGCCCGGCAGACCGGCCATGTTCACCGTCACGGTGAAGATGTCATTCAGATACATCTCGACCGGATCAGCGCCGCCCTTCTCGCCGATGCCGAACGCAGCCGACGGAGTCGCCGGGGTCAGGATCGCCGAGACGCCTTGATCAAAGCACTGCTCGAAGTCGCGCTTGATCAGCGTGCGCACCTTCTGGGCGCGCAGATAGTAAGCGTCGTAATAGCCGGCCGAAAGCACGTAGGTGCCGATCATGATGCGGCGCTTCACCTCGGCGCCGAAGCCGGCAGCGCGGGTGTTCTCGTACATCTCGATGATGTTGCGGCCATTGACGCGCGCGCCGTAGCGGACGCCGTCATAGCGCGCGAGGTTCGACGAGGCCTCCGCCGGCGCCACGATATAATAGGCCGGCAGCGCGTATTTGGTGTGCGGCAGCGACACCTCGACGAGTTCGGCGCCCGCGGCCTTCAGCCACTCGGCGCCCTGGCTCCACAGCTTCTCGATCTCGGCCGGCATGCCGTCGAGCCGATACTCCTTCGGGATGCCGATCTTCATGCCCTTCACCGAGCCGCCGACCGCGGCCTCGTAATTGGGCACCGGCCGATCGACCGAGGTGGTGTCCTTCGGATCATGACCGGCCATCGAGCGCAGCAGGATCGCGCTGTCGCGCACCGTGCGCGCGATCGGGCCGGCCTGGTCCAGCGAGGACGCGAACGCGACGATACCCCAGCGCGAGCAGCGGCCATAGGTCGGCTTGATGCCGACCGTGCCGGTGAACGCGGCCGGCTGCCGGATCGAGCCGCCGGTATCGGTCGCGGTGGCGCCGAGGCACAAGCCCGCCGCAACTGCGGCCGCCGAGCCGCCGGATGAACCGCCCGGCACCAGCTTGGCGTCGGAGCCGGCACGGCGCCATGGATTGATCACGGGGCCGAAGCACGAGGTCTCGTTCGACGAGCCCATCGCGAACTCGTCGTTGTTGAGCTTGCCGAGCAGCACCGCGCCGTCACGCCACAGCTGCGTCGTCACCGTCGACTCGTAGGTCGGCTTGAAGTCGCCAAGGATCTTGGAACACGCGGTGGTGCGTTCGCCCTTGGTGGCGAACAGGTCCTTGATGCCAAGCGGGAGGCCCGCCAGCGGCCCGCCCTCGCCCTTGGCGATCTGTGCGTCCGCGGCCTTCGCCATTTTCCGCGCCTGGTCCGGCGTCTCCAGCACATAGGCATTGAGCACGCGCGCGGCTTCGATCGCCGCGAGGTGGGCATCGGTCAGCTCGACCGCGGTGAAGGACTTGTTTGCGAGGCCATCGCGGGCCTCGGCCAGCGTCAGCGAAGTCAGGTCGGTCATGGTTCAGGGCACGCCTGGATAAAAGCCGGCGACAGGCCGGTCACGGGCGCCGCGGATCGTGCGGCTCTGTTGCTGCGCTGGCTAGCACAGCGCCTCCGGGAAATGAAGCGATTGCACCGATTTGCCCGCCAGTTACAGTCGGACCATTGACGGCAAGATTATTGTAGTTACATAATTCAATGGCGATCACGTTTGATCCGGTAAAGCGGGATTGGACCCGGCGGCATCGCGGTCTCGATTTCGCCGCGGACGCTGCAACGGCTTTTGCCGGGCGTACCGTGACGAAGCTCGACGACCGATTTGACTATGGCGAGAGCCGTTACATCACGGCCGGATATGTCGGTTCGCGCATGGTCGTGATTGTCTGGACGCCTCGCAACGGCGGTCGTCATGTGATTTCGATGAGGTACTGTCATGCCAAGGAAGAAGTCCGCTGGGCCAAGCTCTTTCGGCGAAGCTTTGACTGACGATCCAGACGATGCCCCGGAACTGCTCGACGAGTTTTTCCGGACCGGTGAGGTCCGCATCGACGGCAAGGTCGTTCGTCGGGGCCGGCCGCCGCTGGGGGCGCAGCCGAAAAGCTCGGTGACGCTGCGGCTGGACGCCGACGTCCTGGACGCTTATCGCGCCCTGGGCCGCGGCTGGCAGTCGCAGATCAACGCCGACCTGCGCCGGGTGCGGAAGCTGAAGAAGGCCTGAGGCCTACTTATTGACCGGGCTGCAGAAGAACGGCGACAGCGTCTTGTCGTTCTCGGGCGCATCGCGGCGAGCCTTGTCGGCGGCCTGCAACTGGTCGAGCACCGCATCCATCGCCTTATCGGCGTCGACGACCTTGCCCTGCCGGCCCATCGCGTCGAGGTAGTCCAGATAGGCCTGGTAGGCCTTCTCGTCGTCGCACAGCAGGCACATCGGCGCGTCCTTTATTCGACCACCTTCGGCACCAGGAAGAAGTGATCCTCGGTCGACGGGGCATTCGCCACCACCTGATCGGCGATTTCGCCGTCGTTGACCACGTCGGCGCGCTTCTTCATCTGCATCGGCGTCACCGAGGTCATCGGCTCGACGCCATCGACGTCAACCTCCGAGAGCTGCTCGACGAAGGCCAGCATCGCGTTGAGCTCGCCCTGCAGATGCGGCACCTCATCGTCGGTCACGGCGATCCGCGCCAGATGCGCGATGCGGCGGACAGTGGCGGCGTCAACCGACATAATATAGGGCCTTTCTGCGAGATATCGACCTGCGCCGTATAGCAGAGCCGGGTTTCGCGTCGCAACCTCGGTGCGCCGACCGCCCTGCCTCAGCCGGCGAGCTGGCTGAGCCGCACCAGCGCGGCGCCGGCCAGCGCGCGGGTGAGTTCGGCCGCCGGCATGTCGCGGCCGAACCGAACCGCCTGCCCCGCCCACAGATTGGTGAAGTCGGTTTGCCCCTGCTTCTCCGCCGCCGCCTTCAGTGGGCCGAGGGCAGAGGCCGCGTGCGGGAACGCCGGCGCGTCCGGCGACACCGGCCCGACCTCGCGCATCAGCCGATTGGCGACGCCGCGAGCCGGCCGTCCGGTCATCACATTGGTGATCACGGTCGCTTCGTCGGTACCCTGCGCAAGCTGGGCCCGCACCAGCGCGCTGGTCCGAGATTCCGGGCAGCGCAGATACGCGGTGCCGATCTGCACGCCGGCCGCGCCGAGCGCGAAAGCCGCCGCGATGCCGCGGCCATCGGCGATGCCGCCCGCCGCGATCACCGGCACCCGCACCGCATCGACAACCTGCGGCAGCAGCGCGAACAATCCCGGCTGCTGCGCAATGTCGTCGGTCATGAACATGCCGCGATGGCCGCCGGCCTCAGCGCCCTGCACAATCACCGCGTCGACGCCGTGCTCTTCCAGCCAGATCGCCTCGCGCACGATCGTCGCCGATGCGATCACCTTGGCACCGGTCGCCTTGACGCGGTCGAGTAGCGCAGCCTCAGGCAGACCGAAATGGAAGCTGACGACTTCGGGCTTCAGCTCCTCGACCAGCGCACACATCGCCGCATCGAACGGCGCCCGGCTCGCCGCCGGCGCCGGCATCGCCGGATCGAGCCCGAGCTCGGTGAAGTACGGCGTCAATCGCTTGCGCCAGACCTGTTCGCGCGCCGCATCCGGCGTCACCGCCTGATGGCAGAAGAAGTTCAGATTGATCGGCGCCGAAATCTGTTCCCGGAAAGTACCGACCTGCTCGCGCGCTTTATCCGGCGACAGCATCGCGCACGGCAGCGAGGCCAGCGCACCGCTGCGGGCCGCGGCGATAGCGAGTTCCGCATCCATCGCGCCAGCCATCGGGGCGAGCAGAATCGGGCATTCGATAGCGAACAGGTCGAGGAGACGGCGATCCGGCCACATGATCAGGCTCTCGCGATTGTAGGGGGAAGCGGCGCAGCCTCGTTGCCCGCCGAGGCCCCTTTTACACGCCGCCTCGTGGCTCCGCTATGGCGCCTCGCCTCCTCACGACGAACCAATGGATGTTTTGGCAAGTCGACCGCGCGTGCTATGCGGGCATCATGCCTGCCCTGATCCTTCCTCTGATCGAAGCCGCCGCGCATTGGCCGGCCCGCGGTGGCCTGCTCGGCCTCGACCTCGGCACCAAGACGATCGGCGTCGCCGCGTCCGATCCGGACCGCAAGCTCGCCACCGGCGTCGAGACCATCGCCCGCAAGGCGTTCACCGCTGATGCGGCCCGGCTGCTGACGCTGGCGGCCGAACGCACCGCCTGCGGCTTCGTGCTCGGCCTGCCGCTCAACATGGACGGCAGCGAAGGTCCGCGCGCGCAGTCGACCCGTGCCTTCGCCCGCAATCTCTCCCGGCTCACCGAACTGCCGATCGGGCTGTGGGACGAGCGGCTGTCGACCGCCGCGGTCGAGCGCGAGCTGATCGCCAACGATGTCAGCCGGGCGAAACGGGCCAAGGTCATTGACGAGCACGCGGCGATCTTCATCCTGCAGGGCGCGCTCGACCGGCTCGCGGCGCTGCGCCGGGCCGAGTGAGCTGGCAACAGGATCGATGCGATGAATTGCGTGTGCGGCTCGGGAAAGACTTACGACGACTGCTGCGGTCCCCTGCTCGCCCGCACCCGGCCTGCGACCTCGCCGGAAGCGCTGATGCGATCGCGCTACGCGGCCTACGCGCTGAAAGACTTCGACTACATCGTCGAGACCACCGATCCGGAACGGCGCGATTTGTTCGATCACGACGTCAACCGCGCCTGGATGGAGGAGTCCGACTTTCTCGAACTGCGGGTGCTCGGCAGCAGCGAGAAAGGCAGCCGCGGCACGGTCGAGTTCGTCGCCCGTTTCCGCCGCGGCGGCGGCCCCGAGCAGAGCCATTACGAACGCTCGCAATTTCGCAAGGCTCGCGGCCGCTGGTACTTCTCGGAAGGCGAAGCGGTCGGCTGAATGAGTGTCTAGCTCTCGTCATCGCGAGGAGCGAAGCGACGAAGCGATCCAGCAACTCAGTGCACGAAGCCTCTGGATTGCTTCGCTTCGCTCGCAATGACGGGACTGACGCACCCGCCTTACATCTCCGGCAGCACGCGCCCCAACAGACCCTTCGCAATCTCGGTCGGAATGTCAGCGGCGCCGTACAGCGTTGCCGGCTCGGGCACCAGCCGGGTGCGCGCGAACATCTCGGCGTGCGGCGGGTGGATTTCATTGAGCGCGGCGGCCGCAGCGAGCTTCGCCAGCATCTCGACCGCGAGCCGCGCGGTGCGTTCGTTGTCGACCTGCAGCAGCGCGCGGGCGATCAGGCCGGCCGCCGCCGGTCCGCCGGTGAGCGCCGACGTATCCTGGATCAGCGCCTGTAGCACTTCGGTGCCGGCATCGCTCTCGCGCGACATCGCCCGCAGCACGTCGAGGCACATCACGTTGCCCGAGCCTTCCCAGATCGCATTGACCGGCGCCTCGCGATAGTGCCGCGCCAGGATGCCGTCCTCGACGTAACCATTGCCGCCGAGGCATTCCATCGCTTCATACACGAACGGCGGCGCCGACTTGCAGATCCAGTATTTCACCGCCGGTGTCAGCAGCCGCATATAGGCGGCTTCGAGTGGATCGTTCGGCGCCTCGTCGAACGCCCGGCACAGCCGCATCACCAGCGCCACCGAAGCCTCGACCTGCAGCGCCATGTCGGCGAGCACCGACACCATCAGCGAGTGGTCGGCAAGACGCTTCTGAAACACGGTGCGATGCCGGGTGTGATGCAGCGCATGGGCGAGCGAGGACCGCATCAGGCCGGCGGACGCAATCGCGCAATCCTGCCGCGTCAGCTGCACCATCTGGATGATGGTGCGGATGCCACGGCCGAGCTCGCCGACCGGCAGCGCGTAGGCGCCGGTGAACTCGACCTCGGACGACGCGTTGGAGCGATTGCCGAGCTTGTCCTTCAGCCGCTGAAAACGGATCTCGTTGACCGAACCATCGGGCTGAAACCGCGGCATGAAGAAACAACTCAGTCCCTCGTCGGCCTGCGCCAACACCAGGAAGGCATCGCACATCGGCGCCGACATGAACCATTTGTGGCCAACGATGCGGTAGGCATCGCCATCCCGGAACGCGCGCGTCGCATTGGTGCGCACATCCGTGCCGCCCTGCTTCTCGGTCATCCCCATGCCGATGCTCATGCCGCGCTTGGCGGTCCATGGCGCGAAGCTCGGATCGTACTGACGGGTGCCGAGCACCGGCATCACCTGCGCCAGCAGGTCCGGCTGCGAGCCGAGCGCCGCGACCGACGCGCGTGTCATCGTCACAGGACAGAGATGACCGGTCTCGACCTGAGCGGCCATGTAGAACTTAGCGGCACGCACCACTTCCGACGCATTGCCGGCGGACTTGCCGTGTGCGTCCCAGGTGGAGTTGTGCAGGCCGGCCTTGAAGCTCTCCGCCATCAGCTCGTGATACGATGGATGAAATTCGACCTGATCGCGGCGCACGCCCTTGGCGTCGAAGGTCTTCAGCTTCGGCGTGTATTCGTTGGCGAGACGGCCGCGTTCGGCCATCTCGGTGGTGCCCCACGCCTTGCCGAAGGCTTCGAGCTCGATATGAGCGTTAGCCCCCTGATTGAAAGTGACCGCCTCGAGCAGCGGCCGGTCGGCGCCCAACAGGTCGAGGTCCGGAAGCGGCGGCGACTGGTTGAACACCTCGTGGGTGGCGAAGGAAGGCTGCGTCATGGCGGTCCTGGAACGATGCGGATTCGCGCGCATGTTACGCAGAAAACCGCCCCGAGGACACGGCGGATCGCCGCGCCGTCACTTCATTCGTTCACGCGCCGCCTTGAAGCCGGAGACGAACCGCGCCAGTGTATGAGAAGTCGCGCCGCGCGGCAGCATCACTTCGATCAGTGAGAACACCCCGCGCCGCTCGACCGCGCGCTGCAGCGCCGCGGCAAGTTCGGCGCGGGTCGTGACCCGCTCGCCGAAGCCGCCGATCGAATGGGCGATATCGGCGAAATGCCAGTCGTCGAGGTCGTTGAACTTCGATTCCGGTTGGAACACCCGTAGCATTTCCCAGCTGCAATTGTTGAACAGCACCACGATCGGATCGAGGCCATAGCGCTTGCAGTTCCCAAGCTCCCAGCCCGTCATCTGGAACGCACCGTCGCCGACCAGCACAAGCGGCCGCAGGCCGGTCGCGGCAACGCCGATACCAGCGGGCACGCCGAACCCCATGCCCGCGTAGTATCCCGGGGCCGCCAGCGCGGTATTGTCGATCTCCATCGCGGTGAATAGGCAATCGCCGATATCGGCGGTGATCGGCATCTTGCCGTGTCGGTCGAACAGATCGTTGATCGCGGTGGCGATGTCCGATGGCGCGATCGGCGATGCGTCGAGGGTCAGCCCACGCGGATAGGCCATTCCTTTCCCGACATTGCGCGGCCGCGGCGGATGCTGCGAGGCGTGGGCGTCGAGACCGGCGATCAGGTCAGCTAGCGGAAGATCGCGATAGACGTGGTGGCCGATCTGCACCTCGCGTCCGGTCGCCAGCACGGTGCGGCGCGGATCGGTCATGTTCGAGGACAGCGCGAAATTGGTGTCCGACAGGATGACACCGAACATCAGCACCAAGTCGGCGCTCTCGACCAGGGCCGATAGGTCCGGATCGCCGGCGGCGCCGAGATAGGTGCCGGCCACGACGTCGTCGGCGCCCTCCAGCAGGCCACGGCCCATGAATGTCGTAACCACCGGCAGGCCGAGCTTGCGGGCCAGCGCGGCGACCTGCTGCTCGACGCCATAGCGGCGGATTTCGACGTCCACCACCATCACCGGCGACTTCGCTTTGGCGATCCGATCCAGGATTTCTTGCGCGCACTCATCTCGCGCACCGGCGTCGGCTTCGCGCCGCGGCAGCTTCGGCACCGGGTCGACCTTGGCGTCGACCATGTCGCGCGGAAATTCGATATACACCGGCAGCGACAATTCGAGAGCGCTCCGCAGCACCCGGGCGATCTCGGCCGGCGCGGTCGATGGATCGCTCAGCACGGCCTGATCGCAGGTGACTTCCTTGAATACCGCGAGCTGGGAATCGACGGTGCGGACCTGGTGATGCAGCAGATAGCCGCTGGTGCGCTCCCGCGCGCCGGGCGCACCGGCGATCACCACAACCGGCGAGCGCTCCGCATAGGCGCCGGCGATCGAGTTGACGAGGTTGAACGCGCCGGCCCCGTAGGTCACCACCGCGACGCCGATGCTGCCGCGATAGCGCGACGCCGCATCGGCCGCAAAGCCGACCGCCGGCTCGTGGCTCATGGTGAAATACGGCAGCGTGCCGCTTTCTTCGATCACCTTGAAAAACGGCAGCACGAAATCGCCGGGGATGCCGAAGATCTCCCGGGCCCCGTGATCCTTGAGGGCATCGAGCAGCGCGGTCGCAAGCGTCGGCATGGGAGCTCCTGACTGGGCACGGAAAGCGCCGGACCGCGTTACCAGAGGTTCCGACTTTCGACCAACCGCACGCCCGTGTGACACGCTGCAAGGCCGAAATGCCGGCTGTTCCACAACGCCGGGGGATTATTCCGCGCGGCGCCCCGTTGGCGCTTGCCCGGCTTTCCAACTCTCCCTATAGCTCTTGCTTTAATGACCCCCGCCCCAAAATCGACTTTCGTCCTCGGTCACCGGCATCTGCTGGGAATCGAAGGGCTTTCCGCCGCCGACATTTCCGGCCTGCTCGACCTCTCCGAGGAGTATGTCGAGCTCAACCGGCAGGTCGACAAAAAGCGCACCAGTTTGCGCGGCCGCACCCAGGTCAATCTGTTCTTCGAGGCCTCGACCCGGACGCAGTCATCGTTCGAGATCGCCGGCAAGCGCCTCGGCGCCGACGTGATGAACATGAGCGTGTCATCATCGTCGATGCGCAAGGGCGAGACCCTGATGGACACCGCGGTGACGCTGAACGCGATGCACCCGGACATCCTGGTGGTCCGGCATCACGCGTCCGGCGCCGTGGAACTGCTGGCCCGCAAAGTCGACGGCTCGGTGATCAACGCCGGCGACGGCGCCCATGAGCATCCGACCCAGGCGCTGCTGGACGCGCTGACGATCCGCCGCAACAAGGGCCGACTCGAAGGGCTGGTGGTGGCGATTTGCGGCGACGTGATGCATTCGCGCGTCGCCCGCTCCAACATTCTGCTGCTGAACACGATGGGTGCCCGCGTCCGCGTCGTTGCGCCTTCCACGCTGCTGCCCGCGGGCATCGAACGGATGGGCGTCGAGGTGGCTCGCGACATGCGCGAAGGACTCGACGGCGCCGATATCGTGATGATGCTGCGGCTGCAGCGCGAGCGCATGAACGGATCGTTCGTGCCGTCCTCGGCCGAGTACTTCAACTATTTCGGGCTCGACCAGAAGAAGCTGTCCTACGCCAAGCCGGACGCGCTGGTGATGCACCCGGGCCCGATGAATCGCGGCGTCGAGATCGACTCGATCGTCGCCGACGGCGCCCAATCGGTGATCCGCGAACAAGTTGAAATGGGCGTGGCGGTGCGCATGGCGGTGCTCGAAGCGCTCGCCCGCAACCTGCCGAACGCCTGATGCCGGAACGGGAAACAACATGCTGACCGATCGCCGCCCGATCCTGCTCGCCAACGCACGCCTGATCGACCCCTCACGCGACTTCGACGGCATCGGCGACGTGCTGATCGCCGACGGCGTGATCCGCGATGCCCGTCGCGGCATCGGTGCTGCCGGCGTCCCTGAAGGCACCGACATCATCAACTGCGCCGGCATGGTGGTCGCGCCCGGTCTGGTCGATATGCGCGCCTTCGTCGGCGAACCCGGCGCCAGCCACCGCGAGACCTTTGCATCCGCCAGCCAGGCCGCGGCCGCCGGCGGCATCACCACCATCGTCTGCCAGCCGAACACCAACCCGGTGATCGACAATTCGGCGACGGTCGACTTCGTGATGCGCCGCGCCCGCGACACCGCGATCGTCAACATCCATCCGATGGCGGCGGTCACCAAGGGTCTCGCCGGCGCCGAGATGACCGAGATCGGCCTGTTGAAAGCCGCCGGCGCGGTGGCGTTCAGCGATGGCGACCTCAGCATCACCAACGCGCAGGTGATGCGCCGCGCGCTGACCTACGCCCGCGATTTCGACGCGCTGATCGTGCATCACACCGAGGACCCCGACCTCGTCGGCGAAGGCGTGATGAACGAGGGGGAGTTTGCCACCCGGCTCGGCCTCGCCGGCATCCCCAACGCTGCCGAGACGGTGATGCTCGAGCGCGACATTCGCCTGGTGATGCTGACCGGCGGCCGCTACCACGCTGCGTCGCTGAGCTGCATCGAGTCTCTGGAGATCTTGCAGCGCGCCCGCGACCTTGGCCTGCCAGTGTCGGCGTCGGTTTCGATCAACCACGTCGCGCTCAACGAGAACGACATCGGGCCGTATCGCACCTTCCTCAAGCTGGCGCCGCCGCTGCGCACCGAAGCCGACCGCAAGGCGCTGATCGCGGCGATCGCCTCCGGGCTGATCGACGTGGTGATGTCGGATCACAATCCGCAGGACGTCGAGGTCAAGCGGCTGCCGTTCGCCGAAGCCGCCGCCGGCGCGATCGGGCTGGAGACGATGCTGCCGGCCGGGCTCCGGCTGGTGCACGCCGGTGAACTGGACTTCCTGAGCCTGATCCGCGCGATGTCGACCCGTCCGGCCGAACTGCTCGGCCTGCCCGGCGGCACGCTGCGCTCCGGTGCGCCCGCAGATCTGATCGTGATCGATCCCGACGTGCCGTGGCTGGTCGATCCGGACGAACTGAAATCGAAGTGCAAGAATACGCCGTTCGACGAAGCGCGGTTCTCCGGCCGGGTGACCCGCACCATCGTCGGCGGCCGCACCGTCTATGAGCATGTGCGAGATTCGAAGGCTGGTTGAGTCAGCCGCTTGAACTAGGCCTTTCGATCCGTCATTGCGAGCGTAGCGAAGCAATCCAGAAATGCCGAGCACGGAATTGCATTGCTTCGTCGCTTCGCTCCTCGCAATGACGGGGAGAGTCTGACTTTATTGCCGCGCTAGAGTGTTTGGAGAGTTGTGATGATCGGGATCTACATCGTCGCGCTGGTGATTGGTTATCTGTTCGGCTCGATCCCGTTCGGCCTGATCCTCACCAAGATCGCCGGTACCCAGGATCTGCGCTCGATCGGCTCCGGCAATATCGGCGCCACTAACGTGCTGCGAACCGGCCGCAAGGGCCTCGCCGCCGCGACCCTGCTGCTCGATGCGCTGAAGGGCACCGCCGCCGTAATCCTAGCCGCCTATCTCGCCTCCGGCACCGACGCGATCGCCGCCAACGCCGCGATGCTGGCGGCACTCGGCGCCTTCCTCGGCCATCTGTTTCCGGTGTGGCTGAAGTTCAAAGGCGGCAAAGGCGTGGCCGTCTATATCGGCGTGCTGATCGGACTGTTCTGGCCGGCTGCGGTGGTGTTCTGCATCATGTGGCTAGCGACTGCCTTCACCTCCCGTTACTCGTCACTGTCGGCGCTGGTGGCGAGCTTCGTCACCCCGATCTTCCTGTGGTGGTTCGGCCACGACGCCCTCGCCTCGCTGTTCGCCGTGCTGACGCTGCTGCTGTTCTGGATGCACCGCGAGAACATCAAGCGGCTGCAGGCCGGCACCGAAGGTAAGATCGGCGAGAAGAAGTAGAACAATCTGAGCCGTGTACGCGGGCTCACGATTGGATTCGAGTTTGAACGCGCGTTAGCAGTCTTTTTGATCTGCGTAGTCGGCTTATCGACTGCATTCGATTCATTTCTTAACGTTTGGCAATAGTCTCGAATATGTCCTTGGAGGATAGAAAAGCACTTTGGGGGATTATAGTTGGGATCGCTTGGGGCGGCGTTACCATGGCCGGTCCGTTGGCATTTCCCAACGCTCCCCGCTGGGTATGGCAGGCCTCTTTCTCGGTCGCTGCAATCGTCGCACTGGCTGGAGTGCTTGTCTTAGTTTACGATTTTTTCATAAGGCCAAGAGGACGCCGATTGGATCCATTCATTGCCACCGCGATTGTTGCAGTAATAGTCGCGCTCGTTTCGCTTGGCATCTATGTGGCGAAAGCCCCGCAACACGCGCTAGAAGGGCATTTGAATGCTCCTGCGGCTCTGGGTGACCCAGAAATCTCGTTACTTCCACCTACAGAGCGTCACGAAATTCGCTGGTCCCCGACTAACTCAAACGAAATCAGAATCGCTTCAGAAGGGAAGATTAGCGAAGGAAATTGGTCCGTCCCCGTATTCGCTCTTAAGACAACTACGGCAATATCTGCTCAAGATGTCAGCGTTGCCTGGCAAATTGATATGGTCGGAATTGAGAGCATCGTGAAGACTTCGCCACTGCTTGAAGAATCTAATTTCAAGTTTGAGGTCAACAAAGTTACCATCAACGGTATCTCGAAAAATCCAAGCTGGCTCTACAACCTCTCTCAATCCGAAACCACCAATTTTCCCTTCGTCACACCCAGCGGCACGAAAGCGTTTATTCCTCTTCCTGTTTTTGCAAACCTTATGCTCTACACAATCGCTCTAATGCCAAACGAGGTAGGGGCTAAGATTAGCCCGTTTAAATTTACAGCCACAGTTAGTTGGAATTTGCCGCGACCAGGACTTCAGAAGTTTTCTGTGACAGCTCATGTTTTCAATGCAAAAGGACCGAACCTGTCGTCCCCGAGAGTTGATGCTCTCATGTCATTTACAGTCGAGAAGCTCTAAGAGTCTGAAGTGGCTGCTTTGACAACGTCTTGATCGACGTCTTTCACACGCATAAGTTGCGCATCGCTCGTTCTTGGTGTGTGTGGGGGGGCGAACCGATTTCCAATCAGCAAACCGTTCTCACTGAGGCGCAGCGGATCGACTGGCTGCGGCTGATCCGCGCCGACAATGTCGGCCCTCGCACCTTCCGCTCGCTGATCAATCATTTCGGCTCGGCGCGTGTGGCGCTGGAGCGGTTACCGGAGCTGGCGCGGCGGGGTGGTGCGGCGCGGGCCGGACGCATCCCATCCGAGGACGAAGCGCGGCGCGAGATCGAGAGCGGCCGCCGCATCGGCGTCGAGCTGGTGGCACCGGGCGAGACCGGCTACCCGCCGAGGCTGGCGACGATCGACGATGCGCCGCCGCTGCTCGGCGTCCACGCCCTGCCCGATGCGCTCGCCGTGATGGTCCGGCCGATGATCGCGATCGTCGGCTCTCGCAATGCCTCCGGCGCCGGCCTGAAATTCGCCGGCCAGCTTGCCGCCGATCTCGGCGCGAGCGGCTTCGTGGTGATCTCCGGCCTCGCCCGCGGCATCGACCAGGCGGCGCATCGCGCGAGCCTGGCCAGCGGCACTGTCGCGGTCCTCGCCGGCGGCCACGATAAGATCTATCCGGCCGAGCACGAGGATCTGCTGCTAGACATCATCCAAGCTCGCGGCGCGGCGATCTCGGAGATGCCGCTCGGCCACGTCCCGCGCGGCAAGGATTTTCCCCGCCGCAACCGGCTGATTTCCGGCGCGGCCGTCGGCGTCGCGGTAATCGAGGCGGCGTATCGCTCCGGCTCGCTGATCACCGCGCGGCGTGCCGCAGATCAAGGCCGCGAGGTGTTCGCCGTGCCCGGCTCGCCGCTCGATCCGCGCGCTGCCGGCACCAACGACCTGATCAAGCAAGGCGCGACACTGATCACCTCGGCCACCGACATCGTCGCGGCCGTCGCATCAATCCTGGAGCGGCCGCTGGAGACGCCCGGCCGCGAGCCGGAGCACGCTCCGCCCACCGGCGAGCCCGACGCCGGAGACCGTACCCGCATCCTGTCGCTGCTCGGTCCGAGCCCGGTTGGGATCGACGACCTGATCCGATTGAGCGGCATCCCACCGGCGGTGGTGCGCACCGTCCTGCTCGAACTCGAACTCGCCGGCCGCCTCGAACGGCACGGCGGCTCACTGGTGTCGCTGAGCTGAGCCGCTGCCGCGCTTAAGGCCTGACGGCTTGACGTTGCGGTGCGCGGTTTGGCATCTGGCTGCACCGCGCCCGTCCGGATGCACTTGCCAATGCTGTTCTACGAACCGCTCTTTCTGACGGTCTTTCCGGCGTTCTACGCGCTGTATCTGGCGGTCACCAACAAGATCGCACGCAAATGGGTCCTGCTCGTCGCCAGCCTGCTGTTTTATAGCTGGGGCGAGCCGATGTTCGTCCCGGTGCTGCTGGTGTCGGCGCTGATCGACTACGCATTGACGGCGCGGCTGCATCGCTCCGGCTCGGAGCGCGAACGCCGGCTGCTGCTGACGCTCGGCGTCGCCGGCAATCTCGCCGTCCTGGTGTTCTACAAATACACCGACTTCCTGGTCGCAAATCTGGACGCGGTGCTGCAGCCGGCATTCGGCTGGCGAATTCAGCTGCTCGGTATCGCGCTGCCGATCGGTGTCTCTTTCGTGGTGTTCGAGAAGATCACCTATCTGGTGGATACCTATCGCTGCGTGTCGCCGCCGGCGCGGCGTTTCGCCGACTACTGCCTGTTCGTGCTGTACTTCCCCAAGCTGCTCGCCGGCCCGATCCTGAAATATCACGAGATGGCCGCGCAGATCGCCTCGCCGCCGTCACCACGCTGGCGCGATGCGCGCGACGGGCTAGTGCGGTTCTGCATGGGGCTCGCCAAGAAACAGCTTCTCGCCGAACCGATGGGCGGCTGCGCCGATCAGATCTTCGGCGCCGATCCGACGACGCTGTCGGCGCCAATCGCCTGGCTCGGCCTGCTCGCCTTCACGCTGCAGATCTTCTTCGATTTCGCCGGCTATTCGGACATGGCGATCGGGCTGTCGCGGATGTTCGGCCTGTCGCTGCGCGAGAACTTCAAGGCGCCCTACATCGCCCAATCGATCACTGAATTCTGGCGGCGCTGGCACATCTCGCTGACCACCTGGATCCGCGACTATCTCTACGTGCCGCTCGGCGGCAATCGCCATGGCGCACTCCGGACCTACGTCAATCTGTGGATCTGCTTTCTGCTGTCGGGGCTGTGGCACGGCGCGAGCTGGAATTTCGTGCTTTGGGGTGCCTGGAACGGGCTGTTTCTGACGCTCGATCGCATCTTCCTGAGCCGTGCGATGCAGCGGGTCGGCCCGGTGCTGGCGACACTGACAACCTTCCTGCTGGTGATGATCGGCTGGTCGATCTTCCGCTCCCCCTCGCTGTCGCATCTCGGCCCGTTCTTCGCAGCGCTGGCTGGCGCCTACGATCAAACGGCGCCGATCACGCTGGCGCCGGAGGTGCCGTGGGTAGCGGCCGCCGGTCTGATCGTATCGTTCACGCCGGGCCTGCCCGGCTATCGCCATCTGCAGGCCGCGTATTATTCGCTATGGGCCGTGCGCTGGCTGGCGCAGGCCGCGATCATCGCGCTGGCTGTGGTGGGGATCGCACGGGCGCTCGCGGTGCCGTTCAAACCGTTCATCTATTTCCGGTTCTGAAGCGATGGCGATGAACAAGCACATCGCGCGA
Organism: Rhodopseudomonas sp. BR0G17; assembly: GCF_010907025.1. Taxonomy (NCBI): domain Bacteria; kingdom Pseudomonadati; phylum Pseudomonadota; class Alphaproteobacteria; order Hyphomicrobiales; family Nitrobacteraceae; genus Rhodopseudomonas; species Rhodopseudomonas sp. BR0G17. The sequence goes on from NZ_QUML01000029.1 coordinate 22,571, forward strand.
ACCGTCTGGGCACTGATCTTCACCGTGCTGCTCGCGCTACCGATTGTGACGGCGTGGAATCTGATCGCCGCTCCGATGAACCCGCGCCTGCTCGCCATTATCGGCAAGAGGCTCGGGGGTGTCACCGCCCAAGCCCCGCTTGACTGGTCGTGGAAGGCAGTCAGCGACGGCACATTGCAGAAGGCGCTGGCGCTGCGGGTCGCGGAGGCCAATCCGCTGCGGCCACTGTTGATCCGCAGCTACAACCAGCTTCGCGCCTCCCTGTTCGACGAGCTGACCGCACAGGGGCTGGTGCGCGGCAAGGACCGGCAGCTGCTCGAGACCTTCTACCTCGACGACTACTGTCAGCGGACCGTCGGCATGGCCGACGAACGCGCCCACGACAGGATCCCGCTGCTAAAGGACATTCAGGATTTCTACCGCTCGCGCGGCGGCGTCTTCCTGTTCGTCGTCACCCCGTCGAAGCTCGGCTACATGCCGGAAGCGTTCACCGGCACCCGCCCCTGCCCGAGCACGGAAGCGGCCCGCAACGAACTGCGGCCGCGTTACGTCGACCTGCTTCGGCAGGCTGGCATCGAGGTCTTCGACGCCGCCGCACTGGTCTATGCGCAGCGGCACGCCCAGGCCATGCCGCTGTTTCCCCGCAACGGCGCGCATTGGAATGATCTTGGGCTTGCGATCGCCAGCGTTGCGATCCTGGACCGGCTGAACCAGGTCGCCGGCCGTACCGTCGCAGCGCCGCTGACCTATTCGATGACGATCGACGACCAGGCTACCGAACGAGACATCGACCTGATCGGCTTCCAAAACCAGTTGCTCGATCCGCCGCCGATCCGCACCCCCCACGTGCGCTACCGCTCGCAGATCGACTGCAGTACTTTCCCTGGCCGCGACGCGAACGCTGCCATCGTCGGCGGATCTTTCATTCGGATGACCGCCGAGGTGCTGATCCGCGACGCCTGCATGGCCCGGCTCGACTCCTACTTCTATCTGAAGCTCGAGCGGGAGGGCGGCGTCCCGTTCCGTACGCTCGACCGGGACCTCGGTCCAGCTCAGCTCGCCCGGCTGCGGGACACCCAAATTCTGATCCTGGAAGAGAACGAGTCGTTCCTGGGCAAGTCCGCCCACGTCCGCGCGCTACACGACGTCCTGATGCAGCGCTGAGCTGAGAGAAACGCCTTCCAAAAAAGCCAACGGCCCGAAGCAGCGAGCCTCGAGCCATTGTCCAGGAGCGAACGTACATCCGGCCCGCTCCGACGTTCGAATCGTGAACTGGTTCGGTTAATTAGACGTAAACTGCAACCGCCTCGTGACAGCGTCGGCATCGGCCGACGCTGTACTGCCAAACGGCCCCCACAGAACCTCACCTAAAATATGAGACCAGACTGAAGACCCCCGCTTGATCAGCAGGATCGGGGAACTCGTTCATTCGGCGCTGGAATTGCGCCGCCGGCGAACGATCTCCCTGGCCTCCATCCGCGCCATGTCGAGCAGGTAACAGGGAGTGTCGAGGCGATGCGCCTGGGCAACCTGAATCAGTTGACCTGTCGCTTCCGACAGGTATTGGGCTGCTTCCACGGGGCCGCCGTCGCCAGGACGGCTGTAACGGGAGCTCTTCTTGCTGTCGGACGGCGGTGACATTGGGGCACCATTCCTGGCGGAATCGATCCACTCCAAATTGGATGGATGAAGAGCGATATACACGCATAGGTTGTACATCTCTAGGTTTATGTTTTGTGAACTTCAGGCTCAGGTAGTCGCAATATGTGGCGTCCTGCCCGAGCGGCGATTTGACAGCGCCCTTGTCACCACCCATGTTCCGGGCAATCCGGCCGGCGCGAGTCTCGCAGACCGGCCTTTTTCTCTTCATCTGATGCTTGGAATGCGATGAACCTCGTCATTGTCGAGTCGCCCGCGAAGGCCAAGACGATCAACAAATATCTCGGCTCGTCCTACGAGGTTCTGGCCTCGTTCGGGCACGTGCGCGACTTGCCGGCGAAGAACGGATCGGTCGACCCGGACGCCGACTTCCAAATGATCTGGGAAGTCGACCCGAAAGCCGCGAGCCGGCTCAACGACATCGCCAAAGCTCTGAAGAGTGCGGACAAGCTGATCCTCGCCACCGACCCTGATCGCGAGGGTGAGGCGATCTCCTGGCATGTGCTGGAGGTGATGAAGCAGAAGCGTGCGCTGAAGGACCAACAGGTCGAGCGCGTCGTGTTCAACGCCATCACCAAGCAGTCGGTCACCGACGCGATGAAGCACCCGCGCCAGATCGACGGTGCGCTGGTTGACGCCTATATGGCGCGCCGGGCGCTCGACTATCTGGTCGGCTTTACCCTCTCCCCCGTGCTTTGGCGCAAGCTGCCCGGCGCGCGGTCCGCCGGCCGCGTGCAGTCTGTGGCGCTGCGCCTGGTGTGCGACCGCGAGACGGAAATCGAGAAGTTCGTTCCCCGCGAGTACTGGTCGCTGATCGCCACCCTTGCGACGCCGCGCGGCGAGACCTTCGAGGCTCGCCTGGTCGGCGCCGACGGCAGGAAGATCCAGCGGCTCGACATCGGCACCGGTGCCGAGGCCGAAGACTTCAAGAAGGCAATCGAGGCGGCGAATTTCCGGGTCGCCACCGTCGAAGCCAAGCCGGCGCGCCGCAACCCCTACGCGCCGTTCACCACCTCGACGCTGCAGCAGGAAGCCAGCCGCAAGCTCGGATTCGCGCCGGCCCACACCATGCGGGTGGCGCAGCGGCTTTACGAAGGTGTCGATATCGGCGGCGAGACCGTCGGACTCATTACTTATATGCGTACCGACGGTGTGCAGATCGATCCGTCCGCCATCACCCAGGCCCGCAAGGTGATCGCCGAGGATTTCGGCAGCGCCTATGTGCCGGAAGCGCCGCGCCAATACACCGCCAAGGCCAAGAACGCACAAGAAGCTCACGAAGCGATCCGCCCGACCGACCTGTCGCGTCGACCGTCCGACGTCAGCCGCAACCTCGATTCCGACCAGGCCCGGCTGTACGAGCTGATTTGGATCCGCACCGTCGCCAGCCAGATGGAATCCGCCGAACTGGAGCGCACCACCGTCGATATCGAGGCGAAAGCCGGCTCGCGCTCGCTGGAGCTGCGCGCCACCGGCCAAGTGGTGAAGTTCGATGGCTTCCTCGCCGCCTACCAGGAAGGCCGCGACGACGACTCCGAGGACGAGGATTCCCGCCGCCTCCCCGCGATGAGCGAGAACGAGGCGCTGAAGCGCGAGGCCCTCGCCGTTACGCAGCATTTCACCGAACCGCCGCCGCGGTTTTCCGAAGCCTCGCTGGTGAAGCGGATGGAAGAGCTCGGCATCGGCCGGCCCTCGACCTATGCCTCCATTCTGCAGGTACTGAAGGATCGCGGCTACGTCCGGCTGGAGAAGAAGCGGCTGCACGGCGAGGACAAGGGCCGCGTCGTGGTCGCATTCCTGGAGAGCTTCTTCACCCGCTACGTCGAATACGACTTCACCGCCGGGCTCGAAGAAGACCTCGACCGCATCTCCAATAATGAAGTGTCCTGGAAACAGGTGCTGAGCGACTTCTGGCGCGACTTCATCGGGGCGGTCGACGAGATCAAGGACCTGCGCGTCGCCCAGGTGCTCGACGTGCTCGACGAGATGCTCGGCCCGCACATCTATCCGGCGCGCGAGGACGGCGGCGATCCGCGGCAGTGCCCGAGCTGCGGCACCGGCAAGCTCAATCTGAAGGCCGGCAAGTTCGGCGCCTTCGTCGGCTGCTCGAACTATCCGGAATGCCGCTACACCCGGCCCCTCGCTTCCGACAGCGCCGGCGATGCCGATCGCGTGCTCGGCACCGATCCCGACAGCGGCCTCGAGGTCGCGGTGAAGTCCGGCCGGTTCGGGCCTTATATCCAGCTCGGTGAGGCCAAGGACTACGCCGAGGGCGAAAAGCCGAAGCGGGCCGGCATCCCGAAGGGCACCTCGCCGTCCGACGTCGATCTTGAAATGGCACTGAAGCTGCTCGCGTTGCCACGCGAAGTCGGCAAGCACCCGGAGACCGGCCAGCCGATCAAGGCCGGCATCGGTCGGTTCGGGCCCTATGTGCAGCACGAAAAGACCTACGCCAGCCTCGAGGCCGGTGACGACGTGCACACCATCGGCCTCAATCGCGCAGTGACGCTGATCGCCGAGAAGATCGCCAAGGGCCCAAGCAAGCGGCGGTTCGGCTCCGATCCCGGCAAGGCGCTCGGCGATCATCCGAGCCTCGGTGCCGTCGCGGTGAAGAAGGGGCGTTACGGTGCTTACGTCACCGCCGGCGGCGTCAACGCGACGATCCCGTCCGACAAGACCGAAGACACCATCACCCTGCCCGAAGCGATCGCGCTGCTCGACGAGCGCGCCGCCAAGGGCGGCGGCAAGGCCAAGAAGGCGCCGGCCAAGAAAGCCGCTGCTAAAAAGGCCGATGCCGATGGTGAAGCCAAGCCCGCGAAAAAGGCGGCTGCCAAGAAGGCCAAGCCGAAAGCTGAAGGCGCCGCCGCCAGCAAGGCGCGCGCGCCTGTCGCCGCAAAGACAGCAGCGAAGAAGGCCGCCAAGCCTAAAGACGCGGCCAAGGGTAGCGCCGCCAAGAACGGATAGATGTGAGCAAGCCGCGCGACGCGAAGTTTCCGGACAAGGCCACTCTCCTCGCCTTCATCCGTGCCCACCCCGGCAAGGTCGGGACCCGGGAGATCGCGCGCGAATACGGCCTGAAGAATGCCGATCGCGCCGAGCTGAAGCGCATGCTGCGCGAGCTCGCCGACGGCGGCAGCATCCGCAAGAGCGGACGCCGCAAGGTGTCGGAGCCCGCCACGCTGCCGCCGACCCTGCTCGCCGATATCGTCTCGCGCGACGCCGACGGCGAACTGATCGCTACCCCGTCCGAATGGGACGAGCAGGACGGCGACGCGCCGAAGATCCGCATCCACACGCCGCGCCGGATCAAGCCCGGCACCGCAGCGGGCGTTGGTGATCGCGCGCTGTTGCATGTCGAGACCGCCGATCCGGGCGAGGCCGGCCCCGCTTATGTCGGCCGTGTCATTCGTGTCCTCGAGCGCGGCAAGGCCCGTATCCTCGGTATCTTCCGCGCGCTGCCGCAGGGTGGCGGCCGGATGGTGCCGGTCGACAAGAAGCAGGCCGGCCGCGAACTCAACATCGCGGCGCACGATGCCGGCGGCGCGCAGGATGGCGATCTCGTCAGCGTCGACCTGATCCGCACCCGCGGCTATGGCCTCGCCTCAGGCCGCGTCAAGGAGCGGCTCGGCTCGCTGGCCAGCGAAAAAGCGATCAGCCTGATCGCGATCCACACCCACGATATCCCGCAGGAATTCTCCACCTCCGCGATCCGCGAGTCCGAAGCCGCAGAGCCGGCGACGCTGAAAGGCCGCGAAGACTGGCGCGATCTGCCGCTGGTGACGATCGATCCGCCGGACGCCAAGGATCACGACGACGCCGTCCACGCCGCGCCTGATCCGGATCCGAACAATAAAGGCGGCGTCATCCTGCATGTCGCCATCGCCGACGTCGCTTACTACGTGCGCCCCAGCTCGGCCCTCGACCGCGACGCGCTGCGCCGTGGCAATTCGGTGTACTTTCCCGACCGCGTCGTGCCGATGCTGCCGGAGCGGATCTCCAACGATCTGTGTTCGCTCAAGCCGGGCGAGCCCCGCGGTGCCCTCGCCGTCCGCATGGTGATCGACGCGCAGGGGCGCAAGCGCTCGCATTCGTTCCACCGCGTGCTGATGCGCTCGGCGGCAAAGCTGAGCTACGCACAGGCCCAGGCCGCGATCGACGGCAAGCCCGACGACATCACCGGTCCGCTGCTCGAAACCATCCTGAAGCCGCTGTACCAAGCCTACGCGGTGGTGAAGCGCGGCCGCGACGAGCGCGATCCGCTCGACCTCGATCTGCCCGAGCGCAAGATCATCCTGAAGCCGGACGGTACTGTCGACCGCGTCATCGTGCCGGAGCGGCTCGATGCGCACCGGCTGATCGAAGAGTTCATGATCCTCGCCAACGTCGCGGCCGCCGAAATGCTGGAGAAGAAGGCGCTGCCGCTGATCTACCGGGTTCACGATGAGCCCAGCGTCGAGAAGGTCCACAACCTCGTCGACTTCCTGAAGACGCTCGATCTGTCGTTCGCCAAGCAAGGCGCGCTGCGGCCGGCGCAATTCAACCGCATCCTGGCGATGGTCAAAGGCGAGGATTCCGAGCCGCTGGTCAACGAGGTGGTGCTGCGGTCGCAGGCGCAAGCCGAATATGCGGCCGAGAACTACGGTCACTTCGGCCTCAATCTGCGGCGCTACGCACACTTCACCTCGCCGATCCGCCGCTACGCCGACCTCGTGGTGCACCGCGCACTGATCCGCGCGCTCGATCTCGGCGACGGCGCGCTGCCGCCGAGCGAAACCACCGAGACGCTGGCGGAAGTCGCCGCGCAAATTTCGCTCACCGAGCGGCGCGCGATGAAGGCCGAGCGCGAGACGGTCGACCGGCTGATCGCGCATCATCTCGCCGACCGGATCGGCGCCACGTTCCAGGGCCGCGTCTCCGGCGTCACCAAGGCCGGCCTGTTCGTCAAGCTGAGCGACACCGGCGCTGACGGGCTGATCCCGATCCGCTCGCTCGGCGACGAGTATTACAACTACGACGAAACCCGCCACGCGCTCATCGGCTCGCGCAGCGGGGCCATGCACCGGCTGGGGGATGTGGTCGACGTCAAGCTGGTGGAAGCTGCACCGGTGGCCGGCGCGCTGCGGTTCGAACTGGTGAGCAACGCCAGCGTCGAATTCACGCACCGCAAGACTGCACGCAAGACCAAGGGGAAGAGCAAGGCCAAGCTGAAAACCGAGAGCGGCAAGACGGCGCGCGCCAAGCCCGGACGGGTGAAGGCGCGAAAAGCCGCCAAGCCGAAACAAAAAACCAAGTCCGGGAGAGGAAAACGCTGATGAGCACGCTGACCCGCGAGCCGATCGTCTGGCCTCCGCAATCCGCCCCGTCGCAGCAGCGCAACGTCTGGCAGGCGATGTGGCGCGGCTTCCGCGGCCGCTGCCCGAACTGCGGCGAAGGCCGGATGTTTCGCGCGTTCCTCAAGACCGCTGACAGCTGCACTCAGTGCGGCCAGGACTTCACCGGCCACCGTGCCGACGACCTTCCCGCTTATCTTGTAATCGTCATCGTCGGCCACATCGTGGTGCCGATCGCGCTGTCGATCGAGACGCATTACGCGCCGCCGGTGGAATTGCAGCTGGCGATCTACCTGCCTTTCACCCTGCTGGCTTCGCTGCTATTGCTGCAGCCGGTCAAAGGCGCCGTGGTCGGTTTGCAATGGGCATTCCGGATGCACGGCTTCGACGAGACCAACCCGGACCACTGACGGCGCGATTCCCACGCGGCGGCACAACGACGAACAACAACACCAACAAGAAACGACAACGGGAGCGATATGACCGAATCCGCGACACAGACCGAGCCGAAGGTCGAGCAGGATCACCAGGAAGCCAGCCACCACCCCTATTTCCGACCCAAGGACGCCGCGACGCTGATCCTGGTGGACCGCAGCGGCTCGACGCCGAAGGTGCTGGTCGGCAAGCGCCACGACAACGTCGTGTTCATGCCCGGCAAGTTCGTGTTTCCCGGCGGCCGCGTCGACAAGAGCGACGTCCGGGTCCCGGTCGCAGCGCCGATCCCGCCGGAGCTCGAAGCCAATCTGCTGAAAGGCAGCCCGAAGACCACGCCGTCCCGCGCCCGCGCGCTGGCGATCGCGGCGATCCGCGAGGCCTGCGAAGAGACCGGGCTGTGCCTCGGCTGCAAGACCGACACCAAGGCGAAGCTCGACGGTCCGTGGCAGCCGTTCGCCGAAGCCGGCCTGCTGCCCGATCCGTCCGGCCTGTTCCTGGTCGCGCGCGCGATCACTCCGCCCGGCCGCATCAAGCGGTTCGACACCCGCTTCTTCACCGCCGATGCTTCGGCAATCGCACACCGCGTCGAGGGCGTGGTGCATGCGGATGCCGAGCTGGTCGAGCTGGTGTGGGTCGAGCTCGGCTCCAAGCCGCTCGCCGATCTGCATCCGATGACCAAGAACGTGCTCGGCGAACTCGACCGCCGGCTTGCCACCGGTCCGCTGCGCCACGACGCCGCGCTGCCATTCTTCCACTTCTACGGCGGCAAGATGCAGAAGGACATGCTGCCGGGCGGCTGAGCGCCCGGCCTGCATCTCACCAGCACACTCGAACTAACGGCGCGACCACCGTGCCGTTAGTTCCAGCAGCAAGGCGATCGCCGCCAGCGCGCCGCCATAGAGGCTCACCACCGTCCAGCCGCCATGCGCCCAGGCGAAGGCGGCGCCGGCCGAGCCGATCGATCCGCCGATGAACATCCCCGTCATGAACACGGTGTTGAGCCGGTTTCGTGCCTCCGGCACCAGCGCGTAGACGATGTGCTGGTTGGAAATCAGCGCGCCCTGCAGGCCGAAATCCAGCACCACCACGCCGATCAGCAGTCCGGCGATGCTGCCCCACAGCCCGAACAACATCCACGCCACCAACACCAGCGCCGCCCCGATCGCGATCACCGGGCCCGGCCCGCTTCTATCCGCAATCCGGCCGGAGATCGGCGCCGCGAATACCCCGACGACGCCGACGAGGCCGAACAGGCCCGCGGCCTCGGCTCCAAGCCCGAACTTCGGCTCCTGCAGATGCAGCGCCAGCACCGTCCAGAACACGCTGAAGGACGCGAACAGCGCCGCCTGCACCGCGGTCCCTCGCCGCAGATCCGGCTGCTGACGCCACAGCGAGGCCAGCGACTTCAGTGCGGCGCCGTAGCTGATGTCGAGGTGACCGTGATGGCGCGGCAGCAGCCACGCCATCAGCGCCGCAGTACCGAGCGCCGCCGGCACCGCCAGCCAGAACATCTCCCGCCAGCCGAGGTGACCGGCGACAAATCCTGCCACCGTCCGGCTGAGCAGGATGCCGCACAGCAGCCCGGCCATCACCAGGCCGATGGTCTTGCCGCGGCGCTCCGGCGGCGCCAGCGCCGCGGCAAACGGCACAACCTGCTGCGCCACCGACGCACAGGCGCCGAGCGCCAGCGACGCGGCGATGATCAGCCAGGCTGACGGCGCCAACGCCACCAGCGCGGCCGCGACCGCCAGAAGCACGAACTGCCCGGTGATCAGCCGCCGCCGGTCGGTCAGGTCGCCGAGCGGCACCAGCAGGAACAGCCCGACCGCATAGCCGAGCTGGGTGGCGGTCGGAATCATCCCGGTGAGCGCGGGGTTGCCGAGGTCGCGCTCGATCACCCCCAGCATCGGCTGGTTGTAATAGATGTTGGAGACGCTGATGCCCGCGGCAGCGGCCATCGCCAGCGTCAGCCCCGCGCTCATTGCCGGACCCGGCAGCGCTGCCCCGCCGGATCCCGGCTTCGGCGGAGGTTCGGGTTGAGGATTCTCCGCAATGCGCAGGGCCGGCTCACTGACGCTCATCTGGGGCCTTTCGTGACAGAATCGGGGTCGAGGTTCCGAAGATGGGTCGCAGCGCTCCGAAATCGAGGGCGGCCGCAGGAAGATCTGGGATGCGCGGAACGCTGTCTTGTCGGATTTGCCCGGCTTTTGGCCGCTTTGGGTGCGAATTTCAGGGCTTAGAAGCGATTTCGTCGATCCCGGTCGCCTATCCCTGCAGAGAACCTTGACTTTCGGGCAGCCGTGGCTAGTTTGCCGGCCAAACGCGGGTCCTGACGTTCGACCTCGCCTGTTTATTCCCAAATTCGAGGTTTGAGATCATGGCCAAGGCGGTCACCATCAAGATCAAGCTCGTGTCGACGGCCGACACCGGGTTCTATTACGTGACGAAGAAAAACTCGCGCACCATGACCGACAAGATGGTCAAGAAGAAGTACGACCCGGTCGCGCGCAAGCACGTCGAGTTCAAGGAAGCCAAGATCAAGTAAGCCGCTTCGGCCTACTGACGGCATTCCTTCCGCGGGGCCTTCGGGCCCCGTTTCTATTTTCGATGATGATCGGCAGCCTTCGCGCAGCCAGGAGACGTCATCGCCCGCGCAGGCGGGCGATCAAGTATCCCAGAGCGCAAAGATCAACTGTTGAGCTGCGGCATACTGGATCCCCGCATCCGCGGGGATGACAGCTGTCCAGAAACGTGACGTCGTGCGGGTACTTTGGCTTACGCCGCCGCGGCGACCACCCGATTGCGGCCGTCGTGCTTGGCCCGGTACAGCGCGGTGTCAGCGCGTTTCAGCAGGTCGGGGATCGGTTCGCCCTTGCGCTCCAGCGTCGACAGCCCGATCGAAATCGTGACCTCGATCCGGCGCGCGCCCTTCTCGATCGCGAACGGCTCGCCGGCGATGGCGCGGCGCAGCCGCTCGGCCACCATCTGGGCGACGTGCAGATCGGTTTCCGGCATCACGATCACGAACTCCTCGCCGCCGTAGCGGCAGGCGAGATCGATGCCGCGGATCGACTTCTTGATCCGCAGCGCGAACTCGCGCAGCACGTCGTCGCCGGCATCGTGGCCATAGCTGTCGTTGATCGACTTGAAGAAGTCGATGTCGAGGATCATCAGCGCCAGCGGCTTGCCGCGCGCGCCCGCCTGCTCGGCGAGCGTCGCCAGATGGCTCTCCATGTAGCGCCGATTGTGCAGCCCGGTGAGCCCGTCAGTGATCGCCATCTCGATCGAATGCTGCACGTTGTCGCGCAGATGATCGGTGTAGCGGCGGCGCCGGATCTGGGTCCGGGCTCGCGCCATCAATTCGTTCTTGTCGACCGGCCTCAGCAGATAGTCGTTCACGCCGATCTCGAGACCGCGCAGCAGCCGCGCGTTGTTCTCGGCATCGGCGATCGCGAGAATTGGCACATGCCGGGTACGCTCCAGCGAGCGCGCCTGGCTGCACAGCCGCAGCCCGTCGAAATTCTCCAGCCCAAGCGACACGATCAGCAGGTCGTAATTGCCGTCGGCGGCGTGGAACAGCGCTTCGGAAGGATTGGTCTCGACGTCGACGTCGTGCTCGGCACTGAGCAGCGGCGCCAGCCGCTCGTAGGACGACGGCCGGTCGTCGACCAGCAGAATGCGGCCGCCCTTGCCCTGATCGGCGACGGCTTCACGCTCCGGCGCCTGCATGCCGATTTCGAGCGACGTGATCGCCCGCATCCGCAGCTCGTCGGTCATCATCTTGAGCCGGGTCAGCGACCGCACCCGCGCGATCAGCACGACATCCGACACCGGCTTGGTGAGGAAATCATCGGCGCCAGCCTCAAGGCCGCGCACGCGATCGGCCGGACTGTCGAGCGCCGTCACCATCACCACCGGGATGAAATGCGTCTTGGGATTCGACTTTAGCCGGCGACACACTTCGAAGCCGTCCATGTCCGGCATCATCACGTCGAGCAGCACGATGTCGCATTCGGCGCGCTGGCAGATCTCCAGCGCCTGAATGCCGTTCGATGCGGTGATGACGTCGAAATACTCGGCCGACAACCGGTCTTCGAGCAGCTTGACGTTCGCCGGAATGTCGTCGACCACCAAGATACGCGCTGACACGATACCACTCCTAGCCGATGAACCGCCGGACCGTCTCGATGAACTTGCCGACCGAGATCGGCTTCGACAAATAGGCTTCGCAGCCGCCTTCGCGGATTCGCTCCTCGTCGCCCTTCATCGCGAATGCAGTGACGGCTACCACCGGAATGTGACGGAGTTCGGCATCGTCCTTGATCCAGCGCGTGACTTCGAGCCCGGACACCTGCGGCAGCTGGATGTCCATCAGGATCAGATCGGGGCGCAGCTTGCGAACCAGGTCGAGCGCTTCATAACCGTTGCTCGTTCCCGCCGTCTGGTAGCCATGGGCCTCCAGCAAGTCGCGAAAGAGCTTCATATTGAGCTCGTTGTCTTCGACGATCAGGACGGTTTTCGCCATCCCGCCCCTCCACTACTCGCACTAAAATGCCCGGGCCGGCGGCCCGCGATCGTTCGACAAGCCGCAAGACTCGGGCATGATTGAATAAAATAGAGACGAGAAGTTACGGAAAGGCAAACACAACCGATGCGAAAGCGGCTTCAAGATCCTCGCCAAGCGGCTGAAATCGTGGCGATTCAGGCGCTCTCCTTCATCGCGGGAGAACCCGAGCGGCTCGGCCTGTTTCTCGCTGAGACCGGGATCGGCCCGGAGACCCTGCGCAGTTCCGCCGCCGATCCGCAGTTCCTTATCAGCGTGCTCAACTTCGTGCTGCGCGACGACGCCACCGCAAAAGCCTTCGCCGACTCGGTCCAGCTTCACCCCACCAACGTCGCTGCAGCCCTGCAGGTGCTGGAGGACAAGCCGTGGGAGCGTGACACGCCGTGAGCGGCGACGACCCAGGCGCACGGACTGCGCCCGGCTTCTGCCGGGATTGTCTCGCCGACCAGCGCGCCGAGGCGCGGCGCTGCACGGCCTGTGGGTCACCGCGCCTGCTGCGGCACCGGTCGCTGGGAACTCTGTCGCTCGCTCATATCGACTGTGACGCCTTCTACGCGACGGTGGAGAAGCGCGACAATCCGGAGCTTGCCGACAAACCGGTGATCGTCGGCGGCGGCAAGCGCGGGGTGGTCTCGGCGGCCTGCTACATCGCCCGTACCTTTGGGGTGCGCTCGGCGATGCCGATGTTCAAGGCGCTGGCGCTGTGCCCCTCGGCGACGGTGGTGCGGCCCGACATGGCGAAGTATGTCCGGGTCGGCCGCGAGGTGCGACAGGCGATGCGGGCGCTGACGCCGCTGGTCGAGCCGCTGTCGATCGACGAGGCGTTCCTCGACCTGGCCGGCACCGAGCGGATGCACGGCATGATCCCGGCCAAGGTGCTGGCGAAATTCGCCCGCGAGGTCGAGCGTGACATCGGCGTCACCGTCTCGGTCGGGCTGTCGTGCAACAAGTTCCTCGCCAAGATCGCGTCCGATCTCGACAAGCCGCGTGGCTTCGCCGCGCTCGATCAGGACGAAGCCCGCGAGATGCTGGCGCCGCGGCCGGTCGGCTTCATCTTCGGCGTCGGGCCGGCCACCGCGTCGCGGCTGGCGAGCCGCGGTTTCCGCACCATCGCTGATCTGCAGCGCGCCGATGAGATCGAGCTGATGCGGCAGTTCGGCGACGAAGGCCGGCGACTGTGGCGGCTGGCGCGCGGCATCGACGACCGCAAGGTGGTGCCTGATCGCGGCGCCAAATCGATTTCCAACGAGACCACCTTCGAGGACGACATTCGCGACCTTGCGACGCTGGAGAAGATCCTGTGGCGGCTGTCGGAGAAGGTGTCGTCGCGGCTGAAGAGCGCCGCCCTCTCCGGCTCGACCATTACTTTGAAACTGAAGACCGCCGACTTCCGCCAGCGCACCCGCGCACAGACCATCCATGCGCCGACCCAGATGGCCAACCGGATCTTTTCGGTGTCGCGTGAGATGCTGATCAAGGAAGTCGACGGCACCGCATTCCGGCTGATCGGCACCGGCGTCAGCGCGCTGACCGAACAGACCGGCCCGGCGGAGGACGACATGCTCGACCGCCGCTCCGCCCACGCCGAACGCGCGATCGACGACCTGCGCAAGAAATTCGGCGACGCCGCGGTGATCCGCGGTATCGCGTTCGATCGGGCGCAGAAGCCGCAGGGATGACGGCGATCAGCCCGAAGTGGCGTGTCATTGCGAGCGCAGCGAAGCAATCCTGTAGCGTTACGCACTCACAGATCGACTGCTTCGTCGCGATACTGCTCGCAATAACGGATCGCGAGGGCCTTACTTACACGGCTTGTCGGATTTGACCTCGAGCTTGCCCATCGCGCCGGCGAGGACGAAGTCGTTGTAGTCGAGCACCAGCGAACGTGACACGCCGTTCTCGTAGAGTTCAAACGACATCGCATAGACCGGCGTCTGTTCGCCGGTGGCGGACTTGGCGTCGCGATCGTAGTAGCTCACCGTCACCGGCCAGCGCGTCAGCGCCTTCATCGCATCGTCGTTGGTGGACGGATCAGGCGACACCACCGCGCCGCTACCCTTGATCGGCTGCCCGATCACCGTCAGCGTGTTGTACACCTTCTCGCCGTTGTCCGAGCCATCATACACAGACAGGTTCAGCAGCGACTTGCCGGCGCGCGCGGCTTCGATGATGCGTTCGATCTGCTCGGTCGGGAACACGGTCGAGCCGTCGAGTTCGAACGTCTTCTGCACCGGCTGCTTCAGCTTCACCGTGATATGATCGCCGGTGCGCTCGGCCATGCCGTCGACATCGCTCTCCTTGGAGTCGTCCATCCGGGTGCCGATCTTGAACCGATAGCTCTTGCCGGCGGCATCCTCCCAGCTCGACGAACGCAGATCGCTGAGCGTGTTCTTGCCCTCGCCGCTCTGGATCTCCGAGACCTGACGGAAATCGGAGGTGTAGCCTTCGCAGGCGTTGCCGGAGAAATTGTACAGGATGCGGCCGCGCACCGTGCTGATCGAGGCGTTGTTGCGCGTCTTCACCAGGCTGAGGTCGTACAGCGCCTGGTGCGGCAGGAAGTTGATCGCGGGGCCGGCGATGGCGGCCGATCCGCTCGACATGGCGAAGGCCGCCACGATTGCCAGCAGTCCCCGGCTCGGTCGCGTCGTCTGTCGTGACACGGGCATGTCGTCTCCCTGATAACGGTCGGATTAAAATAAGCAGCGGCCGGAGTCGCCGCAACGGCCGGGATTCGTGGACCACCGGATTGCGGTGAAATCACGGAGCAATTTGGTTCAAACCCAATTTGATCGGAACCTGCCGGCCGACACGGTTGCACGCGGAGCGGGCTTTGCGAGTTGCAGCGGCTTGCTTGCCACAGCCTGCGCAATCGGCCAAACAAGACCGCCCGGCCGAACGGAGCGCCGGGAGACGCGACGAGCAATGGGGATCGGCATGACCGGGGTGATCGAGCAGAAACTGACCGCGCAGGGGATCGTGTTGCACGAGCCGGCGAGCCCGGTCGCCAACTATGTGGGCTTCGTCCGCACCGGCAATCTGCTGGTGGTATCCGGGCAGGTTTGCTTCGACGGCGCAGGCAAGCTGGTCGCCCAGGGCAAGCTCGGCGCCGACGTCTCGATCGAACAGGGCAACGCCGCAGCGCGCGCTTGCGCGATCAACCTGCTGGCGCAGCTCAAGGCGGCGCTGGGCGATCTCGACAAGGTGGTGCGTGTGGTGCGGCTGGGCGGTTTCATCAACTCGACGCCGGACTTCGTCGACGGGCCGAAGGTGATGAACGGCGCATCCGACCTGATGGTCGCCGTGTTCGGTGACAAGGGCCGCCACGCCCGTACCACCGTCGGCGTCGCCTCGCTGCCGGCCAATGCCGCGGTCGAGGTCGAAGGCCTGTTCGAAGTCGCGTAACCTGCAGGAGACAGAGCGATGCGCGCGCCCGACTGGCTGACCGCCCGACCGGTCGCGCATCGCGGCCTGCACGACCGCGCCCGCGGCATCGTCGAAAATATGCCCGGCGCGATCAACGCAGCGATCGCCGGCAATTTCAGCATCGAAGTGGACATCCAGCTCACCGCCGACGGCGAAGCGATGGTCCACCATGACGACAATCTCGGCAGGCTCACCGACGGTGACGGGGCCCTGCTCGGCATGACGGCCGCACAGCTCCGCCAGGCGCCGTTCAAGGATACGCCCGAGCGGATGATGTCGGTCGGCGAGCTGTGCGACCTCGTCGCCGGCCGCGCGGCGCTGGTGATCGAACTGAAAAGCCACTTCGACGGCGACCGCAAGCTCGCCCGCCGGCTGCTCCAGGTGCTGGACAGCTACAAGGGGCCGGTCGCGGCGATGTCCTTCGACCCCGACCAGGTGCTGGCGCTGCGCCAGCTTGCGCCGAAGCTGCCGCGTGGCATCACCGCAGAGCGCAGCTATGACGACGCCTATTGGGCCAAGCTTAACGAGGCGCAGCGCGACCCGATGGTGGCGTTGAAGCACGGTCTCAGAACCCAGCCGCATTTCGTCGCCTACCGGGTCGACGACCTCCCTGCCCCGGCGCCGTGGATCGCGCGCAATTTGTTCGGCTGCGCACTGCTGAGCTGGACGGTGCGTACCCCCGAACAGCGCGCCCGCGCCGCCCGCTACGCCGACCAAATGATCTTCGAGGGCTTTGTTCCGTAATCGTGACCGCAACCGGCCTTGAACGAAGCGCGGCAAATGCCCAATCTCTGCGGAATGACAGTCAGCAGCGCTCTTTCCACCGGTTCGGCGGTTTGACGACAACATCCGACATCACGCTGGAAGCGGTGTCATCGGTGGATGCGATCTCCGCCGCCGATTGGGATGCCTGCGCGCGCTCCGGGACGATCGTCCCTCATCCGGATGAAGCCGGCGCAGTCGGCAGCGCCTGCGCCGCTGCGACAGCCGCCTACAATCCGTTTCTCAGCCACGCATTCTTCGCCGCGCTCGAACAGTCTCGGTCGGCAAGTGCCCGCACCGGCTGGGGGCCGCGGCACCTGATCGCCCGCGAGGACGGCCGCATCGTCGGGCTCGTGCCGTGCTATCTGAAATCGCATTCGCAGGGCGAATACGTGTTCGACCGCGGCTGGGCCGACGCGTATGAGCGCGCCGGCGGTAGCTACTATCCCAAGCTTCAAGTCTCGGTGCCGTTCACCCCTGCAACCGGGCCGCGCCTGTTGGTCCGCGATAGCGTCGATCCGGCGCGTGTCGGCGGCGCTCTGGTGAACGGTCTGATGGCGCTGTGCGATCTCAGCAAGGCCTCGTCGGTGCATGTCACCTTCGCACGCGAGAGCGAGTGGCGTTTCCTCGCGGAGCGCGGTTTCCTGCAACGCACCGATCAGCAGTTTCACTGGCAAAATGCCGGCTACGCCAGCTTCGACGACTTCCTCGCGACGCTAAACTCGCGCCATCGCAAAGGCATCAAGCGCGAGCGGCGCGACGCGGTGGCGAATGGCATCACCATCCATCACCTCACCGGCGCGGATATCACTGAGGACGCATGGGACGCGTTCTTCGAGTTCTACATCGAGACCGGCTCGCGCAAATGGGGACGGCCCTACCTCAACAGGGAATTCTATTCCCTGATCGGCCAGAGCATGAGCGAGGACGTGCTGCTGGTGATGGCGAAGCGTAACGGCCGCTGGATCGCCGGCGCGATCAACTTCATCGGCGGCGACACGCTGTTCGGCCGGCATTGGGGCGCGATCGAACATCATCCATTTCTGCATTTCGAGGTGTGCTACTATCAGGCGATCGACTTTGCGATCACGCGCGGCCTCAAGGTGGTCGAAGCCGGCGCACAGGGCGAGCACAAGATCGCACGTGGCTATCTGCCGCAGACCACCTACTCGGCACACTTCATCAGAGACCCGGCGCTGCGCCGCGCGATCGCCGATTATCTCAAGCGCGAACGAATGTATGTTGACGAGATGGGCCGCGAGCTGACCGAAGCCGGTCCTTTTAAAAAAGGTAACATCGCCGATCCGGCTTGACCCGCCTATGCACGGTGACGACAATCGCGCCGCCAAGCCCGGAGCAACCATGACCGCTTACGATCCCGAGAACATTTTCGCCAAGATCCTGCGCGGCGAAATCCCGTGTCACAAAATCTATGAAGACGATCACGTCTTCGCCTTCCTCGACATCATGCCGCGTTCGACCGGCCACACGCTGGTGATCCCGAAAGCACCGGCGCGTAACATCCTCGACATCACGCCCGAGGATTTCGCCCATGTGGCGCGCGGCGCGCATAAGATCGCACACGCGGCGATGAAGGCGTTCAAAGCCGACGGCATCGTGGTGCAGCAGTTCAGCGAACCGGCCGCCGGCCAGGTGGTCTATCATCTGCACATGCACGTGATGCCGCGCCACGAAGGCGTGCCGCTGCTGCCGCCGGCCTCGCGCAAGGAAGAGCCCGCGGTGCTCGAACAACATGCCGCGCAACTGAAGGCGGCGCTGTCACAGAGCTGAGACGGCTACTTCACCATCGAGTGCACGCAGCGATCCGGCTTCAAGTCGATCAGCGGCGTGCCGTCGAGGCAATCGAGGCCGCGCACCAACACGGTCGCGCCCTCGATCCCGACCACCGCCACCGACGAAATCCCGATTGGGTTCGGTCGCAGCGGCGAGCGCAGCGCAAAGGTGCCGCGCGGTCCGTCGATACCGTGGCCACGCTGGATCACCAGATCGCGCCGCGACAGATGCAGCCAATACACCACCTGCGCATGGGCGAACTTGTCGAGCCCCTGGAGCGCCTGAATCCACGGCTCGAAGATCTCAAGCCGGCACACCGGCCCGTCGTGACTGCCCTGCCGCGGCGTCTCGCCGCGCGACGTCCAGGGCGTGTGAATGCGGCCGATGAACACCAGACCGGCATCGGTCGGCGGCGGTGCCTCGACCACGACCTCGCCTTCGCGGATCTCACCTCTGTCCATCATCATGCGCCTTCTCACTGACAGCCCGGTGTAGCGCGAAACCGCACAGGTTTCACCGCCACCAAAGTTGGCCGATCAGCAGCACCGCCTCGCCCGCCACCACGCCGGCGAAGATCGAGCGGCGCGCGGCCAGAAACACCGCAAGGCCCGCCGCCACCGCACCATAGCGCAGCATCGGCGACACGCTCGCCAATGCGCCCGGCGGCAGGAACAGGATCTGGGCAATCACACCCGCCAGGATCGCGGTGGCGACCGCGCGAACCCAGATCAAAAGCTCCGAGCCTTCGTCGATGCCACCGCCGAGCCACAGCCCGAGCATCCGCCAAGCCTCGTTCGGCAGCACGCCGGCGAGCACCAGCACCATCAGCGCCTGCCAATTGCCGATGAAGTCGCTCACGCCCGCCTCCGTCGCCGCATCCAGTGAACGCCGTAGGCGATCGTCCCGGCCGAGACGCCGCTGATCAGCACGTCGACGCCGGTATGAAGCAGCGCGACCAGCGGAAACAGCGCCAGCCCGAGCAGCAGCGCGACGACGTCGGCGAGTTCGCGGCAGTTGCGCGCGGTCGATAGCAGAAACGCCAGCGGCGTCAGCAGCAGGATCGCAGCGCCGAACGACTGCGGCAGGTTCGCCGCGAGCAGAAAGCCAATCACATTGGCAACGAGACACACCGAGACCAGGCCGGTGCCGAGACCATTGGCGAAGGCAACGCGCCGCTCGCGCGGCACCTGCGGCAGCAGACGGAAGCACTCCACCCACATCGTCACCGCGACGAAGTGCGCCGGCAGCACGAGATGCCGCAACTTTGTAGTGGGGGTCCTCAGCATCGGCAGCACCGACACCACCATGGGAAACAGCCGGATCGCCGACACGGTGACGGCGATCGCCGCCTGCACCGGCGTCGCTCCGGAGCCAAGCGACGAGATCAGGATGATCTGTGCCGGGCCGGCCCACACCAGCACCGTGCTCAGCAGCACCCAGCCGAGGCTGAAATGGCTGTCATGGGCGAGCGCACCGATGCCGATGAAGGTCGCGAACAGCACCAGGGTCAGCACACTGCCGCTAGCGGCAATCAGGCCGCGGAGAAAGGCACGGCCGGGGCTGTGCCAGTGCGGCGAAGTCGAGGAGGAAACGGGCATGCGGTCTCTGCGAGTTACGCCCCATACGCGCTGCCCAGGGCGCTGCGGTCAAGGCGCTGCGTTTACCTTAACCATTGGTTTCTCTTCAGTCGAATTCGAGAATCGCCACCACCTGTGATAGCAAAACACAACCATCGCGACAGGAGGCGGGGATGTTCGATCGAAGGTGCACAGCTCGCCAGAGGGTTTATTATGGCGGCCGCCTGGTGTTTCAGGCTCGCGCATCCACGTTCGACTGCATCGTCCGCAACTTTTCGGGGAACGGCGCGCAGGTCGAGGTCGACAATCCTGCAGCCGTGCCGGACACCGTCGAGTTGATGATCCCCCGTCAGGGCATCTCCTATTTCGGCCGGATCGTCTGGCGCCTCGAGAACACGGCCGGCCTCGTCCTGGAGACGCCGCGGCGCCACGTGGATTCGCTGCCGCTAGACATCGCGCTCCGGCTGCGCGCGACCGAGCGCGTCAATCAGCAGCTCCGCACGCAGCTCAGCGACCTGCGCTCCCAATTCTGATCCGGGCCTCGGGCCGTCAGCCTCGATTGCGCAGCACCAGGCACGCCTGCCCGGCCCGGCGGATCTGCTTGCACAGATCGTCCGCTTCGCCGCGCGTGTCGGCGCCAATCCGTACCTGATAGAACGGCCGGGTGCCGCGGCTGCGGAACAGGCCGCTCAGCAATGTCGGATCGCGCTCGCCGATCACGCCGCTCAGCCGCGACATCGCTCGCGCGTAGCTCGCCAGCGCGCGGTTGCGATTGAACCCGGCGGCGAGCTGCACACCCCAGGGCCGATCGGCGCCGAGCTTCACACGTTGTTCGAGCTCGGCGACGAACGGATTCGGCGCCCGCTTCAACAGCGCCATCAGCGTTCGGCAATCGGTGTCTGCCTTGGTCTCCGGCAGCTTTGCGGCGCGTCCCGCCTTCGCCCAGTCGTCGACCGAACTGCCGGTGATCGCGAACACGTAGTCCCGCGTCTGCAGCGGCATACCGCCAGTCCCAGCGAGCCATTCCTGCACCCGGCGCGGCCCGGCGTTATAGGCAGCCGCTGCAAGCCCGAGATTGCCGAACTGATCGCGCAGCTCCTTGAGGAATTCGGCCGACTTCGGCAGCGCCTGCACCGGATCGAACGGATCGAGCAGCCGGCGCTCGCTGGCCGTGCCGGGCATGAACTGGGCGATACCTTGCGCGCGCTTGCCACTGCGTGTCACCGGGCCCACGGCATCCGGCTGAAACCGGCTCTCCTGCCAGATCACCCGGGCGAAAAACTCCAGCGGCAAATCGTGCGCCTTGGCGGCGGATTCGATCATCAGGCAGATCGACTCCCGCGTACCGGAGTCTCCACCCTTGTCGGTGGCATCGGCCGGCTTGTCGCCGGGGGTGGCTTGATTGGGCTCTGCTGCAGGCTTGGCTTGGTCCGCGGCTGGTGCGGGCTTGCTCGGCTCGGCCGCAGCCGGCGGCGCGGCGGCGTCCGTCTTTGGCTGTGGCGTATCCTCGGCATGCACGGTCGCGCAGGCGAGCAAGGTCAGCGCGGCCGCAATGGGCGCAAGCCAAGGCGGCCGGATCATGCGCGGTTTCCCTTCAACGGCCGCATTCCTTGACTCACCCAGGCAACGGACTAGCAATTCAACGACGCAGTTTCGGGAACGCATGATGGCCGAAACTGATCCGAATGCCAGCGCTGCGGCCGACGCCAAAAGCTGTGCGAGAGTCTGGGTCGAAACGGCGCAGCGATACCGCAAGCCTCGTTGTCGCCTCGTCTTTCCGGCAATTGCCTGGTCGACCCGTTGGACTAAAACGTCGATTCGAAACGCCACGCGCGAACCGCGGCATCGATACCGCAGGTTCGGACTCGCCAGGGGACGACGACCATCAAGCGCAAACAACCAAAACAGCGCCGGCCGAAGAAGAAGCATCACGGCGGTCAGCCGCGACCGGCCGCCGCTGCACGAGCGTTGCCGCCGGACGATGAGGCCGCTGTCGCATCGAGCGCCGACGCGGCTCAGGTCTCTGCCGCGCCTGCGGCCGCCAAGCCGGCACCGGCCACCGCCGAGCCCCGGCCTGCGCCGCCACCGGTCAAACCGCAAACCGCGCCGAAGCCGCTTCCTGGCCCGAAGCCGAAGCAACCGCAGACCAAGCAGCCCAGGCCGGCACGTGGGATCGGACAGACTGCACCGGCGCCGGCCGCGGCTCCTGCGGCGGCGGCGCGTCCCGCCGCCGCGCGCGCCAGCTTCCTGCCGCTGACGCTGCTGCTCGGCGCCTGCGACAGTCTTTTCGACATGCTGCGCAATCGTCCGCAGCGGCTGCTGCTGTGGGTGCTCGGCCTGTACGGCACGCTGTGGTTCATCAGCGCCATCAGCTTCCCCGGACTGCCCGCCGTCGGCTACGAAATGGCGCTGTTCGGCAGCGAGCTGCAGGGCGGCTATTGGAAGTATCCGCCGCTGGCGCCGTGGCTGACCGAACTCGCTTCGCTCGCCACCGGACGATGGAACGGCGCGCAGCTTCTGCTCGCGCTGGGCTCCGCGCTGATGACGCTGGCGCTGCTGTGGCGCCTCGGCGCCTCGATCTTCGGCGCCAGCGGTGCGACGCTCGCTGTGGCGCTCACCATCCTGATCGGCTGCTTCGGCCCGCAGATCACCGCCTACGATCCGGCGATCGCCAGCCTGCCCTTTACCGTTGCGTTGGTGCTGCTGTATCGCCGCGCCGTGCTCGGCGGCGCGAGGTCGAGCTGGATCGGGCTCGGCATTGCCGCTGCGTTGCTAATCTCCACCAACCATGCCGGTGCTGCACTCGTCCTAGTGCTGATCGGACATCTGGTGCTGACAGCAGATGGTCGCCGCCGGCTGGCGACCAGTGGCGTGGCGGTCGCAGCAGGCGCCTGTTTCGTGGTGCTGCTGCCGCACCTGATGTGGCTAGCGCAGGCCCACGTCGCCTCGCCTGTCGCCGACGACGGAGCGACAGGGTTGTGG
The DNA here is from genome assembly GCF_010907025.1 of Rhodopseudomonas sp. BR0G17. Taxonomy (NCBI): domain Bacteria; kingdom Pseudomonadati; phylum Pseudomonadota; class Alphaproteobacteria; order Hyphomicrobiales; family Nitrobacteraceae; genus Rhodopseudomonas; species Rhodopseudomonas sp. BR0G17. The sequence goes on from NZ_QUML01000029.1 coordinate 45,097, forward strand.
CCGCGGATCAGTGCGGCGTTCGCTTTCGTGTTCGGCCAGGTCGGGCTCAACCTCGGACTGATCGTGATCGCCGGCCTCGCTTTCATCCCGCGGCTGCCGCTGCAGGGCGAACCGGCGGACCTCGAACTCACTGCTCCGAGCGCGTTCGATCGCTCGCTGCTGGTCGCAGCGGCAGTGCTGCCGTCGATGCTGGTTGGGCTCGGCAGCGTGTTCGGCTGGTTCACGATCGGCGCCTACACTGGCAGCGCCCTGGTGGCGTTCTCCGGTCTGGCTCTGGTGGCGTTGCTGCCGGCCCGGCTGACGATCCGCGCGCCGCGCCTCGCGATCGCCGCCTGGATGCTGGTGCTGTTCGGCGTCCCGATCGGCTACGCGACCTCGACCTACTCGCGCGCCTACGGCAGCGGGCCGGTGCCGACCGAGCTGTATCCGGCCAAGGCGCTGTCCAAAGCGATGCAGTCGGTGTGGAAGAGCCGGACCACCCACCAACTCGATATCGTCACCGGCAGCACGCGCGAGGCCGGCTTCGTCGCAGCATACGCCTCGCCGCGGCCTTCGGTGTTCATCGACGCTGATTTCGCCAAGAGCCCCTGGATCACGGCCGACCGGCTGAAGCGCTCCGGCACCCTGGTGGTGTGGAGCACGGACGAGTTCAAACGCACCGACGAGCTGCCGGCGCCGTATCGGACGGCACTCGGCAATGCGCCGCCGGTATTCGGCACCATGGTGCTGCCGCTCGGCGGCGGCAAACTGAAGGCCTACGGTTGGGCCATGATCCCGCCAGAGGGCGTGGTGCTGCCGCCTCCGGCCTCGGCGGCGCCGCCGGCGCCCACCGTGGCGCCTGCGCCGACACCGCCCTCGCCTGCTCCTGCGCCAGCACCACCTAGCGCACCTGCTGCAACTCCAGAGGCACCTCAGCCCGCTCCGCCCGAGGCAGCCGAGCCTGCTGCACCGACCGCAACGGCACCCACGGAGCCATCTGCTCCGCCTCCTGTGGCCGAACCGGAAAAGCCGGAGGCGCCTGTCGCGGCGCCGACGGACGAGCAGCCGTCGCCGGCCGGACCGTCACCGACACGGTCACCGGAATAGCGCTTGTTAGCTCCACAAACGACGAGGCCGGCGATCGCTCGCCGGCCTCGCTGATTGAGATCGTCGGTTTCAGATCAGGCCTTCTCGACCTGATCCTTCACCTTGGCCTTGCGGGCCGAGCCGCCACGCTTCTTGCCGGGCAGATTTTCCGGCTTCGGCGTCACGGGGCCGTCGAGGAATTCGAAGCCGATCTTCTCCAGTTCGACGCCGGCGACAGCATCGTCCTTGAGCAGCACGACCTTGACGTGGCCGCCACCCTTCAGCCGGCCGAACAACACTTCGTCGGCCAGCGGCTTCTTGATGTGCTCCTGGATGACCCGGGCCATCGGCCGGGCGCCCATCTGCTCGTCGTAGCCGTGCTGCACCAGCCACGCCTTGGCGGGCTCGGACAGCTCGATGGTAACGTCGCGATCCGCGAGCTGAGCTTCGAGCTGCAGCACGAACTTCTCCACCACCATGCCGATGACGTCGGCATTGAGATGCGCGAACGACACGATCGCATCGAGACGGTTGCGGAATTCCGGCGCGAACTGCCGGTTGATCGCCTCGTGGTCGTCGCCTTCCCGCTTGTTGCGCGTGAAGCCGAACGCCTGCCGAGCCAAATCCGCCGCGCCCGCGTTCGTGGTCATGATCAGGATCACGTTGCGGAAGTTGACCTGCTTGCCGTTGTGGTCGGTGAGCCGGCCATGATCCATGATCTGCAGCAGCACGTTGTACAGATCCGGATGCGCCTTCTCGATTTCGTCGAGCAGCACCACGCAATGCGGATGCTGATCGACGCCGTCGGTCAGCAGGCCGCCCTGGTCGAAACCGACATAGCCGGGAGGCGCGCCGATCAGACGCGACACGGTGTGACGCTCCATGTACTCCGACATATCGAAGCGCAGCAATTCAACGCCGAGCGTCGACGCGAGCTGCTTGGCGACTTCGGTCTTGCCGACGCCGGTCGGGCCCGAGAACAGGTAGCAGCCGATCGGCTTCTCCGGTTCACGCAGGCCGGCACGCGCCAGCTTGATCGACGCCGACAGCGCCTCGATCGCCTTGTCCTGACCGAACACCACGCGCTTCAGAGTCTGCTCGAGATGCTTGAGCACCTCGGCGTCATCTTTCGACACGCTCTTCGGCGGGATCCGCGCCATGGTCGCGACGGTGGCTTCGATTTCCTTGATGCCGATCGTCTTCTTGCGCTTGTTCTCGGACAGCAGCATCTGCGCCGCGCCCGACTCGTCGATGACGTCGATCGCCTTGTCCGGCAGCTTGCGGTCATGGATGTAGCGCGACGACAGCTGGACCGCGGATTCGATCGCCTCGTTGGTGTACTTCAGCTTGTGGTAGTCCTCGAAGTAAGGCTTCAGCCCCTTCAGGATCGCGATCGCATCTTCGACCGTCGGCTCGTTGACGTCGATCTTCTGGAAGCGCCGCACCAGAGCGCGGTCCTTTTCGAAGTGCTGACGGTATTCCTTATAGGTGGTCGAGCCCATGCACCGAATGGTGCCCGAAGCCAAGGCAGGCTTGAGCAAATTCGAGGCATCCATCGCGCCACCGGAAGTAGCACCGGCACCGATCACGGTGTGGATCTCGTCGATGAACAGGATCGCATTCGGATGCGCTTCGAGCTCCTTCAAGACCTGCTTGAGGCGTTCCTCGAAGTCACCGCGATAGCGCGTACCTGCCAGCAGCGTGCCCATGTCCAGCGAGAACACGGTCGCGGCAGACAGCACCTCCGGCACCTCGCCGTCGACGATGCGCTTGGCGAGACCTTCGGCGATGGCCGTCTTGCCGACGCCGGCTTCGCCGACGAACAGCGGGTTGTTCTTCTGCCGGCGGCACAGCACCTGGATCGCGCGGCTGATCTCGGCATTGCGCCCGATCACCGGATCGATCTTACCGTCGCGGGCCTTCTTGTTGAGGTTGACGCAATAGGTCTCGAGCGCGTCGCCCTTCTTCTTGGAGTCGTCGCCGCCCTTGGTCTCGGTCTCTTCGTCGACACCGCGCACCGGGCGAGCTTCGGACACGCCGGGACGCTTGGCGATGCCGTGGCTGATGTAGTTGACCGCGTCGTAGCGCGTCATGTCCTGCTCCTGCAGGAAGTACGCGGCATGGCTTTCACGCTCGGCGAAGATGGCAACCAGCACGTTGGCGCCGGTCACTTCCTCACGCCCCGAGGATTGCACATGGATCACGGCGCGCTGAATCACGCGCTGGAAGCCGGCGGTCGGCTTGGCGTCCTCAGATCCGTCGGTCACCAAATTCTCGAATTCGGTTTCGAGATAGTTGACCAGGCTGGTGCGCAGCTTGTCGAGATCGACGCTGCAGGCGCGCATGACTGCGGCCGCGTCGGAATCGTCGACCAGAGACAACAGCAGATGTTCGAGGGTTGCGTACTGGTGGTGACGCTCGTTGGCGATGGCGAGCGCACGATGGAGGGATTGCTCAAGGCTTTGGGAAAATGTCGGCATCTCGTCCTCTGTGTCCCCCGCTGATCATGATCGCCGCTGCACCGTGACGCAACAACAACCTTTCCAGATATAGTGTCCAAACCTGATCGCGAAAGACTGGTTCCGTATCAGTCCGTCCACCCAGCAAGTCCGGGAAAACCCGCCAGCTTGGACCAATGCAAAACCTGTTCCGAGTTTGGCGACACGCCCGCTGCTATTTTTTCTCCATGACGCACTGAAGAGGATGTTGATGCTTGCGGGCGAAATCCATCACCTGCGTCACTTTGGTCTCGGCGATCTCGTAGGTGAAAACGCCGCACTCCCCGATGCCGTGATGATGGACGTGCAGCATCACCTTGGTGGCGGCCTCGACGTCCATCTGGAAGAACTTCTCCAGCACGTGAACCACGAACTCCATCGGCGTGTAGTCGTCGTTCAGGATCAGCACACGATAGAGATTGGGGCGCTTGGTGCGCGGCTTGGTCTTGGTGATGACCGAGGTCGACGGCGTGCTCGGGCCGGAACGGCCTCCGTCGCCTGCCATCGCGCGCGGCCGGCTCATTCGGTCGCCGGCAGGGCCGGCAGCGGGGTGGCTTAGAGAAGGTTGCAGCATGGCTTTCGGTATTTAAATCCCCAGGGAACCCAACGCCGGAACCGCGACCTGCGGTCAGCGCGCAAATGCCGACCACGCCCACAGCGCAGCGGCTCCCGGCACGACGCAGCGGCGGAATACGGTAAATATGGGTCGAGTGCGGTTTTGCTGCAAGCGCGGAAATCCCGGAGGCACACCCTAGTCTGGCGGCAGGCTGAGCACTGCCGCTGGAGGCCGCAGGGTTAATCTCGCGTTAGAAGAAACCCGCAAATCCGGCCAATCTTGGTGACGGACCAGCAAGCAAAACTCCCGGCTTCGCGGCATTTATGGCGCAGTTTAGCGAGTTTCTGAGACTCATTTTACGCGGCGTTTATCCATACCGCCCGATCTTGCCCAGCGAAGAGCCAGGATCGGTACCGTTATGTCCATTATCTCCCTTGCCGCCCAACTGACGCGCGCGGCGCGCCGCTTCCCGCAGGCGACCGGGGGCAACATCGCTGTGATCTTCGCCCTGGCGCTGGTGCCGCTGCTCGGCTTCATCGGCATGGCTGTGGACTATTCGCGCGCCAACAACGCCCGCACCTCGCTGCAAAACGCGCTCGATTCGGCCGCCCTGATGCTGTCGCGCGATCTCGGCGTCGGCGCCATCACCCCCGACCAGGTGTCGAGCAAGGCGCAGACTTACTTCAACAGCCTCTACACCAACAAAGAGTCCGGCGCCGTGACCGTGACCGCGACCTATACGGCGAAGGACAGCTCCGGTTCGTCCACCATCGAGATGAGCGGACAAGGCTCGGTCCCAACTCAGTTCATGAAGATCCTCGGCTTCCAAACGCTGGCGATCGGATCGTCGACGACCACGACCTGGGGCGGCACCCGCCTCCGCGTCGCGATGGCGCTCGACGTCACCGGATCGATGGCATCGGCCGGCAAGATGTCAGCCATGAAGACGGCAGCGAAGAATCTGGTCGACAGCCTCCGCGCAACCGCCCAAACCGCCGATGACATCTACATCTCGGTGGTGCCATTCGCACAGATGGTCAACGTCGGCAGCAGCAATCGGAACGCGAGCTGGATCAGATGGGACCTTTGGGACGAAAGCAACGGCAGCTGTAGCTATTGGTGGTACTCGACCAAATCCAGCTGCGAAAATGCCGGCCGCACCTGGAACGCGACGAGTCACAACCAGTGGGGCGGCTGCGTGACCGATCGCGATCAGCCTGCTGACACCACAAAGGATGTGCCGACGAGTTTCGCCACTCGATTTCCGGCCGTCGATTACGCCGCCTGCCCCGAGCAACTGCTGGGAATGACGTCGGCCTACTCATTGTCGAATGCGACCACGATCAAGAACAAGATCGACGCACTTTCGCCGAATGGCGGCACCAACCAAGCAATCGGCATGCACTGGGCCTGGATGTCACTGCGCTCCGGAGATCCGCTCAACACCCCGGCGAAAGACTCCAACTACAAATACACCGATGCGATCATTCTGCTGTCGGATGGTTTGAACACGATCGACCGCTGGTATGGCAACGGCCGCGACTGGTCGCCTCAGGTCGACGCACGTCAGCGGATCTTGTGCGACAACATCCGCGCCTCCGCGACCAACACCAACCCGGTCGTCATCTATACGATCCAGGTCAATACCGATGGCGACCCGGAATCCTCGGTACTGAGATACTGCGCCGATAGTGGCAACTTCTTTGCGACCACGACCGCCAGTGGCATCGGGACGGCTTTCGCCCAGATCGGCTCCTCGCTCTCCAAGCTCCGCGTCGCCAAGTAAGCCGCCGCCGATCCGGCCCGCCCGCTCATCCGGAGTCCGGCCGCATCCAGCCGCCACCCCGAGCCGAGCCGGGGTGGCGGAATATGCTGCATTGCGATACCAATCCGGCGAATCCTCGGCATCAGCGCAACAGATGCTTAACCTTTTCGAAACCGCCCGCTCCTAACCTGAATCGCTAAACATTTGCGCTCGCCACGAAAAGCCGCGTCAATTCAGCCGCTTACCCGAACGATCGGGAGCTGCCGCTGGTGCCGGGCAAGCGAGTGATTCCAACGCTGGATTCCAACGTCACCGGACCGCACGGGCTTAATTTTGCCTCACGGCCCGGTGAATGATGAAAGATCGGACGGGGACGTTCATGCACCGCAATATTTCCTTCAGCTCGCGCGCGCTGCGAGTTTGCGTGCTCGGCTTGGCGACGATCTCAGCCGCGGTGATCTTTACAACCGACACAGCCGACGCCCGGAAGCGGCATCGTCATCATCACGCCCGCCATCACGTCGAGCGCAACAGCTACAACCCCGCCTTCGCCTCGATCATCGTCGACGGCAACACCGGTGCGGTTCTCACCGCCACCAACCCCGACAGCCTGCGTCATCCGGCGTCGCTGACCAAGATCATGACGCTGTACCTGCTGTTCGAGAAGCTCGAACAGGGCAAACTCAGCCTCGACAGCGAGATGGAAGTTTCCGAGCACGCCTCCGAGCAGGCACCGACCAAGCTCGGCTTGCGCCCCGGCTCGACGCTGCGGGTCGAGGACGCCATCAAGGGCTTGGTGACGCGCTCGGCCAACGACGCCGCCGTGGTGATCGCCGAGACCGTCGGCGGCAGCGAGTCCGACTTCGCCAAGTTGATGACCCGCAAGGCGCGCGCGCTCGGCATGTCGCGCACCGTGTACCGTAACGCCTCCGGCCTGCCGAACGACGAGCAGGTCACCACCGCCCGGGACCAGTCGATCCTCGGCCGCGCGATCCAGGACCGCTTCCCGCGCTACTACCGCTACTTCGCGACCTCCGTGTTCAACTATCGCGGCCACGCCATCCGCAACCACAATCGCCTGCTCGGCAATGTCGAAGGCGTCGACGGCATCAAGACCGGCTACACCCGCGCCTCCGGCTTCAACCTCGTCACCTCGATGCACCGCGGCAACCGCTTCCTGGTCGGCGTCGTGCTCGGCGGCCGCAGCGGCGGCTCGCGTGACGCCATCATGCGCAACCTGCTGGCCGAGAATCTGGAAAAGGGCGCGACTCGCCGCACCGTTGCCGCCATCAGCGAACGCTCGCCCGGCTCGGACGAAACCGAGGTCGCCGAGGATAACCGTCCGGCGCCGGCGGTTCAGGTGCAGGGCGCCGTTCAGGTCGCCTCCGCCGCCCCGGAAGCCGCCGTTGTCCCGGTCCCCCGCCCCGCCGCACCGATGACCCGCTCGGTCGCTGCGCCTGAGCCGAAAGCGGAAGCAAAGCCGGAGCCCGGCCCGTTCAACAGCGGTAGCCTGGAATCCAAGCCGCTGCAGATCATTCCCGGCTCGGCCGAGCCGATGAAGCCGGTCCGGGTCAAGACCGTCCAGGTCAAATCCGCCCCGATCAAGCTCGCCTCCGCTGTTGCCGCCCCGCCCGTCACCAACGCCATCCCGTCGCCCCGCCAGGATCCGGCCGAAACTTCCAACGCCGCGGTCGCCCGTGTCGAAGCCCGCCCCGAAGCGATCCAGCAGCCGGCTGGCCACGGCACCGGCCAGGGCATCCTCGGCGTGCTGCCCGGCAACATGGCGCCGAAGCACTCCCAGGCGATGGCCTATGCCGACCCCGCCCCGGCGGCTCCGACCCCAGCGGCTCCGGCGGTCCAGCAGAACGGCGCGATCAAGACTGTCGCCCACAGCGGCTGGATCATCCAGGTCGGCGCGCTGGAAAGCGAGCCGGAAGCCCGCAAGCGCCTCGAAGCCGCCCGCGAGCACGCCAGCGGCCTGCTCGGCAAGGCCGATCCGTTCACCGAGACCGTGACCACCCGGGGCGACCGCAAGCTGTATCGCGCCCGCTTCGCTGGCCTGGAACGTGATGAAGCCGAAGCGGTGTGCCGCAAGCTGAAGCGCTCGGACATCTCCTGCTTCACCATCAAGAACTGATCTTTCCGATATCTCGAAGAACACGAACGCGGCCGGGCCCTCCCGGCCGCGTTTTTCGTTTGGCCTCACAGCGCCGCTGAAGACTTGGCGGAAGATGCTGAGCTCACGCTCTCTAACCTCGCGCCCGGCATCGACCCCGCACGATCTCGCACGACGGGAACACGGCGAAACCACTCGTCAAGGATTGATCGATAAAAGTTGAATCAACAGCCACGCCGAAGCGGCGGGCAACCCGAGGCGTCAATTCGGGATCAGGGCACTCGCAGTCTGTAGCGTAAAGTTGCGTTGCTGGAGTTAGCTGCGATGCGTTCGAAGCAAGGTATCCTTGGCCGCGTTTACCCGGGCGGCAAGGTACGTCGACCCCCCTTGGTCGGGATGCAATTTCTTCATGAGGGTGCGGTGGGCGCGTCCGATCTCGTCCGGCCCCGCTCCCGGCTGCAGGCCAAGGATCTCATAGGCTTCCTCGGTCGTCATTTTGCTGCCCGACGCCTGGCTACGCTGCCCCCCTGCCGCATCTCCATGCGCGTTCTGACGCCAAGCGGGAAACCGGCGGTCCAGATAGCTTTCAAGTAGCGCACAGCTCTCGGCATCGAAGCCGGCCAGCATCGCCGCGAGCTGGCCGAGGTCGAATTCGTCGAGCGAGCGGCCGGCATTGGGGCCGGCCAGGATCCGCCCGGTCATCGCGCCGCTGTCGTGGTCCAGCACCATTTCCAGATACTGCGACCGCACCGTCGAGGCCTGTCCCCGCGAGCGCCCGCCGAGCCCTCCGAACAACCCGCCGAGATTGCCGAAGCCGGCATTCTGCAGCGGCGTCCAGCCGAGCAGCCCGGCGCCGAACAGGCCGAGCGGGATTGCGACCGCGAGCTCGCCTTTGACGCCGGTAAACAGGGCAGCCGCCAGGGTGACGATCCCGCCGGCGATTTTCAGCGCCCGCGCCAGCACCGCCGGGTTGGCCGACCGGAACATCTGCAGCAGCGTGTACAGCACGAAAACGGCGATAGCGCCGGCAATCAACGTAGGCATGGCCGGAATATAAGTTGGTCGCCGAGAAAAAGCACCGCCACCGGATTGCGCGCGTCTATCGCATCTGCCCGAGCAGCAGCGCAGCGCCGCCGCCGCTCGCGGCCAGCCGCTGCAGCGCCTCGCGCCCACCGGCCGCATACGCAGCAGCGGCGCGCAGCAGCTCGCGGAGCTGCGCCGCAGCGCCCGGGTCGAAGCGACACCACGCCCCACCGCTCAGCCGCGCGATCTCGCGAAACGTCTGCTCGGCGACCGGATCGACGCCCTCCTGGAACACGAACACCGGGACCTTCAGCATACCGAGCTCGCCTGCCTTGGCGCAGAGATCGTCGGCCTGCTCCTCCATGGCGTCGCCGACGAACACGATGGCGCGGACACCGGCGGCGATCGCCTCCTTGCGGGCGTCGGCCAGCACCCGCCCGATCTGGGTATGCCCGCCGCGGCAATCGATCTTGCCCATCAGCCGCGCCAGTTCGGCGCTGGACGAGATCCAGGTCGAGGCCCGGCATTCGTTGAAGCCGCGATAGTACACTAGGCGGATATCGAGACTGCCGATCGCCTCTGCCTCACGGAACATGTCGGCCTGCAGCGCGCAGGCCATGTCCCAGGTCGGCTGCCGGCTCATCGTGGCATCGAGTGCGAACACCAGGCGACCACGGGCCCCAGCGGCATTCGGTGCCATCGCGCGCGCCTTCGCGACGAAGGCGGCAATCTCCGCGGACGACGACGGCGCAGGCGTCGCCGTGCCGTTGTCGCGGACGGTCGTCTGGGATGGAGTTGAGGTCGGCTCGCGGGACATCAGGGCTCGCTCTGGAACAGCGAGACCTATGTGGAGACGGCGGGATGACGCGTCAACGCCCGCCAGCGGTGGCTTCCCTATTTGGCCGAGGCCACCGCGCTCGGGCCGCGCGGCACCGGCTTCGGCTTGATCGATGCGGTACCATCGTCGAGGAAGCGATCGAGCGACTCCGCGATCGCATTCTTGACGCTCGTCGGCCCGCGATCGCTCATCTCGGTGTGCTGAAACTGGGTGTTGACCACCGTGATGCCGGCCTTGTCGCAGACCTCCTGCGCCGGCACCACGCCGGGGTCGGTCTTGAACACCGGGTCTTCGGACCGGAACGTCAGCGTCTTGAATTTGCCGTCGATCATGAACGGCACCCGCAGATTATCCAGCGTCACCACCCGCCGGATCAGTTCGGGATGCAGGTGGGCGTAGTACATCGAAATGTCGCCGCCGTTGGAATGCCCGACCATGGTGAGGTGGTGATAGTCAGCGTTCGGCAGAATGGTCTTCAGCTGCGTAACGGCGAAGTCGATATTGGCGACGCCCTTCTCATACACCGGCAGCCGGCCGACATAAGGCTCTCCGACCTTGGTTACCAGTGGCCCGTCAGTCGGCAGATCGTGCTGAATGCTGATCGCCAGATAGCCACGCGCGGCGAACAGATTGGCAAGGAACGAGTACTCGGTGAACTTGACGGTGTTGCCGTGATTGAGGACCGCAACCGGGAGCTCCGCGAGGCCGCCTTCGGCCTGCATCTCCTTATCACGGCGAACTGCGATGTCGATCTCGACCGGCCGCTGACGTGAAGCATCGTAGAACGTCAGCGTCTGATGCCGGATCGCCCATTTCGAGGCGGTGAAGTAAGCGACGGCCGAGACGAGGCACAGCGCCAGCAGAACTGTTATTCCGCGGGTCATCATCCATCCTGAGTCGATCAGTAGCCCCATGCCCAGGATGATCGACCATACGACTATAAATCACAGTCATATGACAGGAAGATCAAAGATTAGCGGATCTGCGCCCCCTCCTTGTGCAACTGCACAAAGCCGCGGCCGATCGGAATAGTTTTCGCCGTTCAATGGGTTGTACGAATTCGAAATTTCTCCGGAGGGTGCGGCAGCGACATCGGATGACTGCGCGTGCCGCTTTGATATCCGACCAAAGAATGAAGAGGATTGGGTAAAATTTGAACTACACGCCGACGATGTCGTGCAGTTCGAGCGGCGTCCCCGCTTGAGCGAACCACTCGGCGCGGTTGGCGGCACGGCGGCGGCCGCGCTCGTCGAGCGGCAACTTCAGCCGGCGCAGCAGATCCGTCACCTCCTCGCGCGCGGTGACGTGCCCCATGCTCGGACGCGTCCCGAGCGTCGCGGCATCAAGGTTGTCGAGCGCCGTCAGGCCGCGCGGAAAGAACTCGCGATACACCACCCGTTCGGCAAAGCCGTCGAGCGGCCGAAAGCCGATCCGCATCGCCAGTTCTTTCAGGCCGGCGGCGACCATCCGGTTATTTCGCGATCCGATCGTCGACAGACGATTGCGCACCACGATCCAGTCGGTGTCCGAGCCGTCGAGCTGGCGACGCCGGCGCCGCGCATCGATCACCATCTCCGCGTAGTGACTTGCGCCGGTGACTTCGAAAGTCGTGGGATCGACACCGCCGAGGACATCGAAATCGAGGAAGCTGTCGTTGATCGGCGTGACCAGCGTATCGGCCATCGAATGCGCCAGCCGCATCAGATAACTATCCGAGCCCGGCGTATCGATGACGATGAAGTCGTGATCGTGTTCGACAGCTGCGACGGCGTCGGCGAATTGCTGAAACTCGTCGGCTTCATTGTCGGCGACCTGCATGGTCTCGCCGAGGGTCAGGCAGCAATGGTCCGGCAGTTCGAGATCGAGCCGCGCGTGCTGCGACCAAGCCTGGCGATTGGCGATGTAGCGGGTGAAGCTGCGCTGCCGGCAATCGAGATCGATGGTCGCGACCCGCTGACCAGCCTTCAAAAGCGCCACCGCGATGTGCAGCGCCAGCGTCGATTTTCCGGAGCCGCCCTTCTCGTTGCCGAGCACAATCACGCGCGCCGAGCCGGACTGACTTTCGGGGGCCTCAATCAGCATCGATCTCCCTTTCGTCGCCGATCTTCAAATCGGCCATGTCGAGGGTCAAGCAAATTGCGTAAGACGGGCCGCGACGGAAGCGGCTTCGCGCTTCATCATGAATCCGCGGCGCGCCTGATGGTCGCGATCAAGCTTAACGTGCTGCCTCCGCAGCAGGCCGCCCCGGTGGCGGTCAGCGCCGGGGCTTGATAAGATCGGATTCCTTTCCGCCGCCGCCTGGAGCGGCTTGTCTCCGCTGACCGCGATCGAGCCTTCGATGTCCCGTCCTCCCGTTGTCGCCCGCACTCTCCCCGCCCTTCGCCGCGCGCTTGCCGAGCTGCGCAAGCGCAACGCCAGCGTGGCGTTGGTGCCGACCATGGGCGCGCTGCACGACGGGCACTTGTCGCTGGTTCGCCTGGCAAAACGGCGCGCCGACAAGGTCGTGGTCTCGGTGTTCGTGAATCCGACCCAGTTCGCCCCGCATGAGGACTTCGGCTCGTATCCGCGGACCTTCAAGGCTGATGCCTCCAAGCTCGCGGGAGAGAACGTCGACCTGATCTGGAATCCCGACGTCAAGGTGATGTACCCGGACGGCTTCGCCTCCAAGATCTCGACCGAAGGCCCCGCCGTCGCCGGCCTCGAAGACCGCTTCCGCCCGCACTTCTTCGGCGGCGTCACCACCGTGGTCGGCAAGCTGTTCATCCAGTGCCGGCCGGACGTCGCGATCTTCGGCTCGAAGGACTTCCAGCAGCTCCGCGTGGTGACGCGGATGGCCGCCGATCTCGACCTCGGCGTCAAGGTGATCGGCGCACCGACGGTGCGCGAGCGCGACGGCCTCGCGATGTCGTCCCGTAACGTCTATCTGTCGGCCGAGGAGCGCGCGGTTGCGCCGACGCTGTACCGGGCGATGAAAGAGGTCGCGAAGCGGATCAAGGCGGGCAAGAGCATCGAGTCGTCGCTGACCGCGGGCGCCGAGCTGATCAGCGAAGCAGGCTTCGTGCTCGACTACCTGGAAGCGCGCCACGCCGAGACGCTGGCGCCGATCAAATCGCCCAAGCAAGGTCCGATCCGGCTGCTGGTCGCCGCCAAGCTCGGCAAGACCCGGCTGATCGATAATATCGCGGTTTAAGGCGGATAGCCGCGCCTACAGCAGCCCGAGTTCGCGCAGCTCGCGTCGCATCGTTTCCGGCATCGCCGCGATCCCCTCGGCGGCCTTGCCGAGGTCCTGCGGCGCATCGGATGCGGTGAGATAGCGCCAGCCCTGGAACGGGCGCATCGGCCGCGGGCTGACCGGGTGCACCTCCGGCTCCAGCACCAGGCGGCAACGGCTGATGCCGTCGCCGTCGCGAAACGGCTCGATCGCGATCAGCTTTTCGCGCGCCGCGATCTCACCGCGGATCACCCAATACAGCGAGCCGCCGTCGAGCAGCTCCGCATCGCGCTTCGGCACCATGCGGGTGATGTGGATATGCCGCCCACCCGATCTGGCACGCTCCGCCACCCGCTCGGTCAGATCCTTCACCGACTCGCAGCCCACCGCGAGCTTGATCAAATGCAGAGCCATTGAGGTCGACTGTCTCGCTTCCTGAAGAATGCCGCCGTCAGTTTTCCGCGGGTGCCTCTTCCGGCGCAAGCTGGACCGGCGCGGGCTGCTTAGGTTTCGGTGGAGCGGGCGGCCTCTTGGCGGGCGGAGGATTGGCGGCAGTCGCGCCGGCAGCATTGTGGGTGGCCGACGCCTGTGCCGCAGCCGGCGGCGCCGGGGGCTTCTTGGCCGCCGGGGCGCTCTTGGCGTTGGCGGCTGCGCCGTGGGCAGCGGCAGCGGCAGCCGCCGCCGGCTTTGCCGGCGCGGGCTCCGTCATGATGCTGACGGGCGGAATCGAGGCCGAGGTTGGGAAGTCGATATCCGTCGGCTTACCGCTGGGCGCCTCGGTGACGCCGGCGAGCGCCGGCGTGGCGCCCGGCACCGGGAGCGCAGCCCCAGCAGGAGCTGCCGGGATCGGCCCTGCGCCGGCCGCGGTCATCGGCAGCCCGCCCCAGCTCGGGGCGTAACGGGTCAAGGTGGTCTCGTAGAGATGGTCGCCGATATTCGCCGCAATCCGGCTGGAATCGGTGAGCGACCGGAATGCCGCACAGTCGGTCGGCTGGCAGCGGTCCTGCGACGACAGCACATAGGCGATCAGGCCATAGCGGTCGCGCTCGATCGCGCGGCGCAGCCGGGCCAGTTCCGGCGTCATCTGCTTGTCGGCGGCGGCGACGTCACCGAGGGCGGTCAGCCGTGCCAGCCGGGCCGACGCATAGGACACCGCGGCCGCTACGGTCTCGGGCGAACTGAACAGCGCCTTCTCGCAGGCTGCCAGAACCATATCGCCGGCCAGGTCGTCGACGCAGGCCAATGCCGGCATCGCCTTGGCGATCGGATCGCGTGCCTCTCCGGAGGCCTGCCCGTTCCCCGAGCTGCCGAAGCCGCGAAACGCCGAATAGCCGGCCAGACCGATCGCGCCGATCGTGATCGCCACCAGCGCGCCGTTGGCGACCGACTTGTCGGCCCGCAGCAACGTGATCAGCACCAGCAGCGCCACGAATGCCGCAACCGCGACGGTGGCCCACATCGGAAAATTTGGTGAATGCAGAATCTGGTCGAGCCAAGTCGACCAAGCAGCCCAATCCATGCGCGTTGTCCCCTGAGCGCCGATCCGGCGAGTCAACACCGGCTTTACGACCAAAATGGGCGCAAGACTTGGCGAAACGCGGCCCCGAGATCGCTGTCCCCTGCCCCCGAAGGGACGTCAGGACAGCGATGATGATCTCAGAGGCTGTTATGTCTTTGGAAGAAAGACGGTGCGCGGCTCAGCAGATGCTGAGCTGGCTCTCCTTGGCGACTCGTTCGAACGCCTCGGAGATATTCTTGATACGATACTGGCAATCAGACCCATCGGTCGGGAGCAGTCGGACGATTTCGTACATACCGCTGGCTGCCGGACGGGCAACGTTGCTGGCGGTAAAATAGACGGATTCACCTACCACGAACTTGTGCTTCAACGCTCAACTCCTGCGCCACTTGAATACCGATCCGATCCCTGTTGCCGGGTGTGATCGGTTCCCCCCAAACCCCGCGCGCTTATAGCACGCGAGACGCTCTCCTGGCCAGTGAATCACGCATGGCTGGCGCCCCGATTTTGCTTGTTTTTCAGCGATCTAGGCGTCTGAAGGCGAGGAACCGGAGAGGCTTGGGAATGAATCCCCTTCCGCAGCTCAATCGGTCTCGAATTTGTCGATGATCCAGGTCTCGGCCAGGGCTGCCTGAGTCCATTCCTGGAATGCCGGCAGCGCCATCATCACTTCCATGTAGCCCTGCGCGATCGGGTCGACCTCGACCGCATAGGTGCGAAACCGGTGCACCACGGGCGCGAACATCGCATCGACCCCGCTGAAGCGGCCGAACAGGTACGGCCCGAAACGGCCGTAGCGGTGGCGGCAGTCGGTCCAGATCTCCTGGACCCGGGCGATGTCGGCACGCGCCGCATCCGATAGCGGCTTGGCGCCGACCGGCCGATGGATGTTCATGCCGCACTCGGTGCGGAGCGCGACGAAGCCGGAGTGCATCTCAGCCGCAACCGACCGCGCGTGAGCCCGGGCGGCGACGTCGTCGGGCCAGAGCTGAGCCTTGGGAAAGCGCTCAGCAGCGTATTCGATGATCGCCAGCGAATCCCAGATCGTGACGTCGCCGTCGACCAGCACCGGCACCTTGCCGGCGGGCGTGAAGGCGAGGATACGGCGCTTGTCGGCGTCACCGGTGTAGAGCGGGATCACCACCTCATCGAACGTGACGCCGGTGGCCTTCAGCGCGATCCACGGCCGCATCGACCATGACGAGTAGTTCTTGTTGCCGATCACCAGCGTCCGCGCCATGGCCGAAAACTCCCTTCATCCCCGCAGCGATGCGTCCCTCGGCAATCAATCCACGGCCGCTGCGGCTGTCAATCGGTCGAGGTTGCGGCGCGCCGGCCATTGCGGCACTGCATTGCCATGACCCCTCACGATTCGGCGCCTGCCCCCGCCTCGCCTGTCTCCGCCCTCGAAGACGACATCCTCGCCGTGCTGAACAAAGCCGGCCACGGCACGCTCAGCGCGCCGGAGATCGCTCACGCGCTTCGCCCCGAAGGTGACTGGCACGGCCTGCTGATGCCGATCCGGCGCGCCGCCGTGGCGCTGGCGCTGGACGGCCGGCTGGTGATCTACCGCAAGGGCAAGCCGGCCGACCCGAACGACTTCCGCGGCGTGTACCGGCTCGGCCTGCCGCGCCACGACTGAGTGGCTTACGGCGACGGCAGCAGCGACGTCGTCTTGCCGCCGAGCCGATAGGCGAGCAGCCCCGCCCATTCATGCACGGCGACGTCGGTGCGGGCGAGCCCGGCTGCGAGCGTTGAGAACGTGCGTGCCGCGTCCTCGCTGCCGCGCGTTCGCCAATCGACCGGATACGGCACGACGTCGAAGCCGGCGGCGCGGAATGCGATGATCGACCGCGGCATATCAAACGCCGACGTCACCAGCAGCCAGAGTTCGCCGGGCTTCGGCGACACCAGAGCACGCGTATAGGCGGCGTTCTCGGCGGTCGTCCGCGACTTGTCCTCCAGCACCACGCGATCCGACGCCAGACCGAACCGCTCCAGCAGTTCGCCGGCGAGCGGCGCTTCGGCGACCGAGCGCTGGATCAGATTGCCGCTGCCGCCGCTATAGACGATCCGCGCCTTCGGATAGCGCCGCGCCAGATCGAGCGTAGCGAGGACGCGCTCGGCCGAGGCGTCGAGTTCGAGGGTGTTGCGAGCCGCGCTGAGTTCGGAATCGATCGCTCCGCCGAGCACGATGATGCCATCCGGCGCGCGCCCGGCCTCGTGCCAGGGCGGAAACCGCTCCGACAGCGACAGCAGCAGCACGTTGCCGAGCGGCGAGTAGCCGGCGATCAGCAGCAGCACAACGCCGCCGATCAGCAGCGCTCGCCCGGCCCGCCACCAGCGCGTCAGCATGAGCACCAGGCCCGCCACACAGATCATCGCGATCGTGTTGGACGGATGGACGAAGAAGCCGAGGATCTTGGAGAGCAGGAAGAACATCGGTCACCGGAACGCTGAAGGTCGTCTCAGCGACGTGCGTTATTCCGGCGGCGAGGTCAACGGCGGGTAGCGCTCAGTCCCACACCGGGGCGGTCGCCATCGTCGTGAGCCGTCCCTTCGGACTGCCGAGGGTGAAGATCTCCTGCATTTCGGCTTCCGATAATTCGAAGTCGAACACGTCGATGTTCTGCGCCAGCCGCTCGAGCCGCGAGCTGCGCGGAATTGCCGCGACGTTCTGCTGGATCAGCCAGCGCAGGCAGACCTGCGCCGCGGTCTTGCCGTGCACGGTGCCGATCCTGGTGAGAACTTCGCTTTTCTTGGCGTTGCCGCGGGCGATCGGGCTGTAGGCGACCAGCGCCATGCCGTACAGCGCGCAGGCGGCAAGCACCTTCTGCTGATCGAGAAACGGGTGGTACTCGACCTGATTGCACACCAGCGGCGCCGGACAGACCGCGACCGCCTCCGCGAGCAGCGCGACCGTGAAGTTCGAAACACCGATGTGCCGCGTCAGGCCAAGCGCGCGGGCCTGCGACAGAGCGCCGAGGGTTTCCGCCAGCGGCACATGCGCGTTCGGCCAGTGCAGCAGCAAGAGATCGACCTCGGACAGCCGCAGCTTGACCAGGCTCTCCTTGGCCGAGCGAATGAGGTCATTGGGCGCGAAATGCGTGGTCCAGACCTTGGTGGTGACGAACAGCTGATCGCGGCGGATGTGGGAGTTGCGAATGCCCTCCCCGACCTCGCGCTCGTTCTCGTAGATCTGGGCGGTGTCGATATGGCGATAGCCGAGGCGGAGCGCCTGCTCGACGATCCGCGCGCAGCTATGGCCGCTCAGTTCCCAGGTCCCGAGCCCGATTGGGGGAATCTTCGCCCCATGGGCCTCGACGAAGTGCGCGTCGGCGGTCTGCATGACGATCGTCCCGCATTTTGGGTACGCAGACTGATCAGAAGTAGTATGAACCGATCAGCACTCGCTGCCAATCGCTGGCGCTGCGACGAGCTTACTAATTTCTTCCCGCCGACCGGCCAAAGCCGCAAACACCACATCGGGCGTATGGGCGATCACGGTCAGCAGCGCACGCGCAGGTCCCCGCGGGCTGCGCTTGCCCTGCTCCCAGTTCCGGATGGTCTCGACCGGAACGCCAAGACGCGCGGCGAATTCGGTCTGGGTCAGGCCCGCCCGCAGCCGCAGATCGCGTACCTTCGGCTCAGGCTCCGATCCGCGCCCGGCGGATTCGGCACCATTGGGCACGAGCGGAAACTCGTGGCCGTCGCGTAGTTCGACGATCCGTCCGTCCGCCTTGAGCCGCAGCCGCTGTATCTGGGTCATGGACGGAATCGTCCGCCAACAGCGTTAACAGCCCGTCAAGAGGATTACTTCAGTCCGAACCACAGCGTTGCGATACCCAGGAAGGCGAAGAAGCCGACCACGTCGGTGACGGTGGTGACGAAGGTGCCTGAGGCGACGGCCGGGTCGGCCCGCATCCGTTCCAGCGCCATCGGGATCAAAATACCACCAAGCGCACCGGCGACCAGATTGCAGATCATCGCCAGCCCGATCACCACGCCGAGGCCCGGCACCCTGAACCAGGCGTAGGCGGCGATGCCGGTGATCAGCGCAAACGCGACACCGTTGACCAGGCCGACCAGCGCCTCACGCATCACCACCCGTACCGCATTCCAGGCGCCGAGTTCGCGGGTGGCCAACGCCCGCACCGCCACCGTCATGGTCTGGGTCGCGGCGTTGCCGCCCTGGCTGGCGACGATCGGCGCCAGCACCGCCAGCGCCACCATCTGCTGTAGCTGATCCTCGAACAGGCCGAGCACCGAGGACGCCAGGAACGCGGTGGCGAGGTTGACCAGCAGCCAGTTGAACCGGCCGCGCGCGATCGTCCACATCCGGTCGGACAGTTCTTCATCGCTGGTGACGCCGCCCAGCGCCTTGAGGTCTTCGTCGGCCTCTTCCTCGATCACGTCGACGACGTCGTCGATGGTGATGACGCCGACCAGGCGGTTCTGGCCGTCGACCACGGGGGCGGCGACGAGGTTGTACTTGCCGAACAGGCGGGCGACCTCCTCCTGATCGTCGTCCACCGACACCTTGCGGCGATCCTCGTCGACCAGTTCAGGCAGCAGCACGTTGCGGTGCGACCGCAGCAGCCGATCCAGCGACACTGCGCCCTGCCAGTGATTGACGCCGTCGACGACGTAGATCTCGTAGAAACGATCCGGCAGCTCGGCGGTCTCGCGCATGAAGTCGATCGCTTCGCCGACGGTCCAGTCCCGCGGCACGGCGATGAAATCGGTCTGCATCCGCCGGCCGGCGGAGCTTTCCGGATAGTCCAGGCCGCGCTCGAGCGCATCGCGTTCGGAGGGCGGCAGCTTGTCGAGGATCTCATCCTGATCCTCTTCGTCGAGCACCTGCAGCAGTTCGACGGCGTCGTCGGAATCCAGTTCGCGAACGCCCTCGGCAACGGTCGCCGGCTCGAGCTCTTCGAGGATCTCCTCGCGGACGGTTTCGTCGACTTCGTTGAGCGCGGAGAAGTCGAAATCAGCCCCGGTCAGTTCCACCAGCCGGACCCGCTCGTCGGAATCCAGCGCCTTGATCAGGTCGCCGAGGTCGGCCTCGTGGAGTTCGGACACCACGGCCCGCAGCGAACCCGCGTCCTCGGCGGCGATGGCGTGAGACACCGCCTCGACGAACTCGGCCCGGAGATCGCCATGGTCATCCCGCATTGCCACAGGATCGAGAGCGGCCAGATCGGGCCGCACGACCGCATCCACGTCGTCGGTCATGGGGGCTCCCGCGGGTTTTACTGGTTGCAGAAATCGGGCGCCGTCGGGCAAGATGCACTGTCGAACGGCGGCGCGAATGCCCGTGGCAATAACCAATCGGTGAAGCAAAGCGCAATGATATTCGTGACACCCACCAACAATCCGCCAACCCGGAGGGTGTCGTGATCATCGCGCGCACCGCAGCTGCTTTTGTCGCCCTCGCCGCCCTCGGCGGGACTGCTCACGCCGCCGAGTGCCCCCGCCCCGGCACGCTCGGCACCTCGCGGGTACTCACCGTCGATCCGGCGACCTATCCGCGCGTCGGCCTCAAGAGCTTCCCGCAAACCCTGCCGCTTGCTGATCGCGAAGTCGTGCTGACGTTCGACGACGGACCCGCCGCCACGACCCCGACGGTGCTGAAGGCGCTCGCCGACGAGTGCGTCCACGCCACGTTCTTCCTGGTCGGCAAACCCGCGTCCGAAATGGGCGACATGGTGCGGCGGATCGCGGCCGGCGGCCATACTATCGGCCACCACACCTACACCCATCAGCATCTGTCGGCACTGAGCCATGCCGACGCGCTGACCGAGATCGACCGCGGCATCGCGGCCGACGAAGCGGTGATGCGCGCCAAGGGCATTCCGGTGGCGACCACCCGGTTCTTCCGCTTCCCGTATTTCGAATCCACCCCGGCGCTGCTGGATGATCTGCAGGCGCGCGGCATTCCGGTGTTCGGCGCCGATCTGTGGGCCAGCGACTGGAATCCGATGACGCCCGACGAACAGCTCAAGCTGATCACCGAGCGGCTGACGGCGACCGGCCGCGGCATCATCCTGTTTCACGATCCGCGCAAGCAGACCGCCGAGATGATGCCGGCCTTCCTGCGCTGGCTGCGCGAAAACCACTACCGCGTCGTGCACGTGGTGCCCTCCGACGAAGCCGGTCGCGCGGTGGCGTCGGATACGCATGGCCGCACTGCGCGCTGAGCCGCCTCCGCGTCCCAGAATCGCCATGGAACTTTGAACGGTTAAGCAGCCGTTCATGACGCGGTTTTATTTTTCGGTCCGGTTGGGATTCGGGCGTCGTGAACCGCGCTGTCGGTCGCGTGAAGGCGGTGCACTGTTGTCTGAACGTTCGTTGCGAATTTCGTCTCTCGTTGGTGCGGCCTGCGTCGCCGCCGCTCTCACCCTCCCGCCCCAACAGGCCCGCGCGGCAAGCTGCCCCGGCAATCCCGATGCGCTCGGCACATCGCGCACGCTGGTCGTCGATCCGCGCGAGCATCCGCGCATCGGCACGATGCAATATAGCGAGACGCTGCCGCTGCGCGACCACGAGGTGGTGCTGACCTTCGACGACGGCCCGCTGCCGCGCGAAAGCAATCAGGTTCTCGACATCCTGGCGAAGGACTGCGTCAAGGCGACGTTCTTCGTCGTCGGGCGGATGGCGACGACGTTTCCCGCCGGCGTGCGCAAGCTGCGCGACGCCGGCCACACCATCGGCACCCACAGCCAGAACCATCCGCTGAGCTTCAACCGGATGTCGGTGGAGCAGGCCCAGCAGGAGGTCGACGAAGGCATCGCCTCGACGCTCGCCGCGCTCGGTGGCGACCGCGCTGCGCTGTCGCCGTTCTTCCGCATTCCCGGCCTGCTGCGGGCCGAAGCGGTTGAAGGATACCTTGCCTCCCGTGGCATCCAGGCGTGGAGCGCCGACTTCCCGGCTGACGACTGGCGTCACGTCTCGCCCGACACGGTGTTTCATCTGGCGATGAGCCGGCTGGCCGCGAAGGGTAAGGGTATCCTGCTGCTGCATGACATCCAGCCGCGCACCGTGGCGGCGCTGCCGCGCATCCTTCAGGCGCTGAAGGCGGGCGGCTACAAGATCGTGCACGTGGTCGCGGCGACGCCGGAGCTGCCGAAGACGCCGACCGAGCCGCAGGAGTGGCGGCTGCATCCGGCGTCCGAGACAGTGGCGAAGGTGCGCTGGCCGAAGGTGCCGCGCTTCGTGTTCGCCAATGAGGAGATGCTGCCGGCCCCCGAACTCGCCGACATCGGCCTCGATCGCGACCGCCTGATTCCAGGCAGCGCGCCGATCCGGCCGAATCGTCTGGCGCGCGGCCAGGTGCCGACGCCGCAGCACGCGCCGTGGCCGCGGCAGACTCTGGTCGAATCGGCCGACAGCCTGATCACCCTGCCGGTCCCGTCACAGAGCCTGTTTGCGCTTCCCGAACGGACCGCCCCGATGATCCGCGCCATGGTCCCGGTAAAAGCCGATCGGGCCGCCCACGAAGCGGCGACGCAGGTCCGCCAAGCCAATGGCCGCACAATGTCGATCGATATCGGCGCCGCCGCCCGCCCGATCGCCGGCAGCGTCGGAATCGCCCCCGAAGGCCTGCAGCGCGCCCCCCTCGACACCAGCAGCCTGTCTCTTATACACATCTCCGAGCCCACGAGACGCTCA